>JAKLES010000006.1 GCA_022711575.1 Deltaproteobacteria bacterium
CTTGTCTAATTCTTCACGATAGCGATCAGCTTCCGCTTTAGCCGATTCTATTTCTTCCCTGGCTTTCTCCAGTTCTTCATCCTGCCGCTGTCTTTCTTCGCGGATTTTGTCCTGAATTTCATCAAAGCCTACGTACATCGCTAAGGCACCACCCAGAAGCAGGAAAATTGGTAGCGCACCTCGTATGATAGTTAAAAAATCAGCCCACCAGAAAATCAAACTGATCAGTCCAATAACAGATGCAATGACGCCTCCCGTTAGCAAAGACATGATCCAACCTCCGGATAATAGATTCAAATAACTCTGATCAATTTACGGTAGCGTTTTCTATCATGAATGATATAGATAGGCAAGATTGAAATAGATGATTATGAAGATAAAATATTGCTTGATTTAATGAAATTCATCATTTAAATGAGAAAACTTTAAGTTTTATAAAAAACAACCGTGATGAAGGATTCTATGATTGAACCGAATTTTAATAAATCTGACGGGCTGGTTCCAGCTATTGTTCAAGATGCTGAAACAAAAGACGTATTGATGTTGGCATATATGAATAAGGCCTCGTGGGAGGCTACTGTGCAAACCGGCAAGGCGACTTTCTGGAGCAGGTCAAGGCAAAAACTGTGGCTGAAGGGTGAAAGCTCCGGCCATATTCAGATTATAAAAAATATTTACATAGATTGTGACGATGATACGATTTTATTGCAAGTGGAACAACTGGGCAAAGCGGCCTGTCACACGGGACATCGATCCTGTTTTTATCGCAAGCTGAAAGGCAGTGATTTTGTCATTGTGGGCGAAAAGATTTTTGATCCAAAGGATGTATATAAATGAATATTTTAAAATTAGGCATCCCCAAGGGGAGTCTGGAAAATAATACGGTTGACTTGTTTAAGAAAGCTGGCTGGGGGATCTCCTATGACAGCCGCAGTTATTTTCCCGATATCGATGACCAGGAAATCTCTTGCACGCTGGTGCGGGCGCAGGAAATGTCCCGTTATATTGAAGATGGCCATCTGGATCTGGGGTTGACCGGCATTGATTGGATTATGGAAAATAATTCCGATGTGGTGGCGGTGCAGGACTTGGTCTATTCCAAGGTCTCCACCCGTCAGGCGCGTTGGGTGCTGGTGGTGCGGGATGATTCGCCAATTCGCTCGATTGAAGATATGGAAGGCAAACACATTTCGACGGAGCTGGTAAATTTTACCAAAAGATATTTTGCCGAAAAAAATATCAAGGTCAATGTCGAGTTTTCTTGGGGTGCGACGGAAGCGAAAGTTGTTGATAACCTGGTCGATGCGGTTGTGGAAGTTACGGAAACGGGATCAACCATCCGGGCCAACAAACTAAGGATTGTCCATGAGCTGATGAGAACGAATACACAGTTGATTGCCAACCGGGCAGCCTGGAATGATCCATGGAAGCGAAAGAAAATAGAGCAGATCCGGACGCTCTTGACCGGGTCACTTCTGGCGATGGGCAAAGTCGGTTTGAAACTCAATGTGTCAAAAGAAAATCTTGATCGTGTCATGAAGCTTCTGCCGTCGCTCAAAGCCCCAACCATATCCAGCCTCTATTCCGAAGAGTGGTTTGCCATTGAGTCAGTGATTGATACAGGCGTTGTGCGTGATCTGATTCCGAGACTGCTGGATGCGGGAGCCGAAGGCATTATTGAATATCCCTTGAATAAACTCATATAATCCGGAGGACAGATATGGCCAGAAAAGCTAAGATTATCCGCAAAACGACGGAAACGGATATTGCGCTGGACATTGATTTGGATAAATCCGCCGGAAGTAAAATCAATACGACCATTCCTTTTCTGAATCATATGCTGGAACTCTTTGTTCGTCATGGTCAGTTCAAACTTGTGATTAAAAGCACAGGCGATACGGAAATTGACGATCATCATCTGGTTGAAGATCTGGGCATTTGTCTGGGGCAGGCGGTCGGGCAGGCACTGGGTAAAAAGACCGGCATCAATCGCTACGGCTCGGCATCCGTACCAATGGATGAGTGTCTGTGCCGTGTGGATATGGATATTTCCGGCCGCCCCTATCTGATTTACAAGGTCCGGTATGAACGCCGGAAAATCGGCGGATTTGATCCGGCACTGGTTAAGGAGTTCTTTAAAGCTTTTACCGATCACAGCGGTATCACATTACACATTAATCTCATGTATGGCAGCAATAGCCATCATATTATCGAGGCAGTCTTTAAAGCCTTTGCCCGAGCGCTGAGACAGGCTGTGAGTATCAACCCGGAAATTTCAGGTGTTCTGTCCACGAAAGGAACGCTCTGATAGAAAGGCCAGGTTTGTTCATTGCGAAATATCTCCACGATAAGAAGAATTGGCTGTGTGATATTGCTTTGGGTGTTTGTTGTTTTTATACCCTGTACCCTTTTGGCGCAGGAAAGCACGAAGCCTGTCAATAAAACTGTAACGCGTCTGGCAGTGATTCCTTTTCAAGCGGTGACATCCCCAGACACATCGTCAACTGTCCGATGCCCCATATGCAGCAGTGTCAATTCCAGTGGAAGTATCGTCAAGGGTGCCGAAAGAATTCTTGAGGAAATATTTACCGATAAACTGAGAAATCTGAAAGATGTGGAAATCATTCCTTCGGCGAGAGTGGCAGGGGTCTATCAAAGGATTTCTGCGGATTTTCTGAAGAAGCCCTTAATGCAGATCATACTAGAAGTCGGAAATGAATTGCACGCGGATGTGCTCGCGGTTGGTTATGTTTATCGTTATCGTGAAAGAGTGGGTTATGACTATTCTGCGGAGCGTCCGGCGTCTGTAACATTTGAGATTCACCTGATTTCTGCCAAGGATGGCAGCACGCTGTGGCGCGGCATTTTTGATAAAACCCAAAAATCGTTAATGGAAGATGTTTTTCAGGTATCTTCTTTTTTAAAAGGAGGCGCCAAGTGGTTAACCGCGCGCGAATTAACGAAGTTAGGCATTGACGAGGTTTTTTCGACGTTTTCAGGTTTTGAGCCATAATTGAGATGTGGATTCGAAACACGATTTATGCTTTACGGATTATCTTGAACTGAAATACTTGCCTGTTTTCCAAGAAGGAGTTTTAGGTTGTTTATCATCCCCGCGGTTGATATAAAAAATGGACAATGTGTGCGTCTGGCGCAGGGCGATTTTGATCGCGTGACAGTCTATGCCGAGAATCCCACGGACATGGCACAACTCTGGGCACAAAAAGGTGCAAAACGGATTCATGTTGTTGATCTGGACGGCTCGATCGCCGGAATGCCGAAGAACGCGCCCGCTATTCTCAATATAGCGCAATCGGTTTCCGTGCCGATTGAGGTTGGCGGCGGTATTCGCAACATGGAGACAATCAGCTACTATCTGGAAAACGGCATATCGAGCGTTATCCTGGGGACAGCGGCCATTCAGGATGAAGAATTTGTGAAAACGGCCGCAGAAATGCATCCCGGAAAAATCATGTTGGGCATTGATGCGCTGGGCGGTCAAGTGGCGGTTCGCGGTTGGACGCAAAAGACCAGCCAAAACGCCGTTGATCTGGCTCGGCGCTATGAAAATTGCGGGATTCAAGCCATCGTCTATACGGATATTCAACGTGATGGCATGGAAACAGGTGTGAATGTGGAGGCGACCAGCGCGCTTGCAAGGGCGGTAGCGATTCCGGTGATTGCTTCTGGAGGAGTAGCGACGCTGGCGGATATTGATGCGTTGCTTTCCATGAAGGACTGTACATTCTATGGCGTGATAGTTGGTCGTGCACTTTATACCGGCGCAATTGCGTTGGAAGATGCGATTGCGAAGACGCAATAGATCTTATAGAACCTGGAGGAAGTGAAAATATGACAGATTGTATTTTTTGTAAAATTGTCAAAGGGGAGATCCCCGCCTCGAAAGTTTATGAAGACGATGCCATTTTAGCATTTGACGATATCCATCCGATGGCGCCTGTGCATGTTATTCTGATTACGAAAGAACATATTGCAACGCTGATGGACGTTGACAAAAACCATACAGATGTCATGGGACGGCTGATTGCGGCGGCTCAAAAAGTTGCCCAAATAAAAAAAGTGGCCGCCGGCGGATTCCGCGCGGTTGTGAACTGCAACTCTGACGGAGGGCAGGTGGTGTTTCATCTGCACATGCATCTTCTTGGCGGCAGGAAACTGGAAGATCAATTAGGTTAATTTGAGGTAAAACATGGATATTAAAGCCAGATTAGATGAAGATATGGTGGTGGCAGCAAAAGCCAAAGACAAAATCAGACTTTCCGCCATACGGATGTTGAAGACAGCATTGCACAACAAGGAGATCGACTTGATGCGTTCTCTCAATGAAACGGAAACTATGCAGATTCTGTCCTCACTGGTTAAACAGAGAAAAGATTCCATCGAACAGTTTGCAAAAGGTGGAAGAGTGGATCTGGTGGAAAAAGAAGAGGCGGAGTTAAAGATCCTGCAGGATTTCATGCCCGCGCAAATGTCAGATGAAGACGTGGAAGCGCTCATTCAAAAAGCGATCAACGAAGTCGGCGCTGTTTCCGTCAAAGATATGGGTAAAGTGATGAAAGTGCTGATGCCGCAGATTACCGGCAAGGCGGATGGAAAAGCCGCAGGCGAAAAAGTAAAAGCGCTTTTGTCTCGGTAATACTTGATCTGGGCGAAATTAACGCCAAGACTTATCAATGGGCAAGGCAATCGTTCGTGCGTTTTGATGACAGTAAGATTGAAGAAATTAAAAGTAGGGTGGACATTGTCGAGCTTGCCTCCGAGTACCTGACTTTAAAAAAGGCAGGCAGAAATTATTTGGGGCTTTGTCCTTTCCATCAGGAAAAAACACCGTCGTTCACCGTCAACCGAGAGAAACAGATTTTTTACTGTTTCGGTTGCGGGGAAGGCGGCAATGTCATCACCCTGCTGATGAAAATAGCCAACAAGAGTTTTCCTGAAGCCATCAAACATTTGGCGGAAAAGACAGGCGTTATCCTGCCGATTCGGACCTTCGGTACAGATGGCCGTGAAAAAGATTCCCTGCACGATGAGATTGTTAATTTGAATTTAAGAATAGCGCAGCAGTTTGCGCGCAACCTGGCATCGAAGTCAGGTAAATTCGCCAGGGATTATTTGCAAAAAAGAGCCGTTACCGACGAAACCGTCAAACAATTCCGTTTGGGGTATGCACCTGATACCTGGCGTTCTATAACAGATTATATCGAAGGCAGCGGCTTGTCTTTGAAGTTGGCAGAGCAGGCCGGTCTGCTCATCGCCGGCAAAGAGGGAGGCTTCTATGATCGCTTTCGCGGCCGGCTGATCTTCCCGATTGAAAATATTTTCGGAGAAATTGTTGCTTTTGGTGGACGGACTTTAGGTGAAGGCGAGCCGAAATATCTCAACTCGCCGGAATCGCCTGTTTATATTAAAGGTAAAAATTTATATGGACTACAAAAGGCCAAAGAGGCGATTCGGCAGAGCGGCTTTTGCATGATTGTAGAAGGATATTTTGATGTCATATCATTATGGAATGCGGGTGTCCGTAATGTGGTTGCCACTTTAGGTACGGCTTTGACACGAGATCATCTGGAGCTTTTGCGTCGCTATACCCAGGATGTTGTGGCACTGTTTGATCCTGACACAGCCGGACGAAAAGCGTTGGACCGATCTTTGGAACTGTTTTTAGGGGCGAATATACATGCCCGGGCTCTCATACTTCCCGAGGGTTGCGATCCGGATGACTTTATAAAAAAATTCGGCAAGGAAAAGCTCGATGCATTGATCGCTGTTGCGCCTTCGATCAGTGATTACTATATTGATAATGTACTGGGAGATAGCAAGACGTTTGAAGAAAACCGTGATCTGGTAAAAACCGCGATGGAGTTTGTGGGTAAAATCGGCGATGAAATCGAAAAGAATCTTTTCATCAAACGAATCGCGGAAAGGTTGGGTATCGATCAAACATTGCTGAAAAGAGAGGTTCATCGCAAAGCGGTTTACGCCCAGCCCGTTACTGTTGGCCGAAAGGCGTCAGCTAAAATAAGTATGAGCCCTCTTGAAGTTAATCTGATCAGGTTGATTTTGGAGTATCCGCAAAAGACACTGTTGATAGAGAGTGAAAAAATATTAGATTATTTTATGGAGCCCGTACTCAGGAATCTGGGTAAAAAAATTGTCGAGGCCTACAAACTGCTTGGGTATATTGATATTAACGTTATCTTGTCGTCGGACGAAGATAAACCGCTTCTGGAAAGTATTTATAAATTAAGTATTGAGGCGCCTCCAACTGATGAAAAGATGGTAGAACGCAATTTTGCCGATAATATTCGGAGAATCAGGGAAAAATGGTACAGAGAGCAAAAACGTCTGGTTCAGCTCAAATTAAGGCAAGCGCAGGAAAGTGGCGACGTGGAGCTGACTCGGGAACTCACTTGTCAGAAACAGAATTTGATGAGAGAAGAAAAAGAATTATTGTAACAAACAATGAAATTTGGGGGATACCAAATGGCCAAAGAAATTCAGTCCGATGAATTTAAAAAATTACTTTCACTGGGGGAGGAAAAGGGATTTTTAACCTACGATGATGTCAATGATATGCTGCCGCCTGATGTCAATTCTTCAGATCAAATAGATGACATTATCATGTTATTTGGAGAAAAAAATATTGATATTATTGATACCGAACAGGGTGAAAAATTGGTGGTAAAAAAACCGGTGGAAGATGCCCTGCCATCCAAATTTCCTGAGGCTCTCGCGCTGGTTCCCGGAACGGGCAAGACTGGCGATCCGGTGAAGATGTATTTGCGCGAAATGGGGCTAGTCTCGCTTTTGAGCCGCGAAGGCGAAGTCGAGATTGCAAAAAAAATCGAAGCGGGCGCTCGCGAGACCATGTGGGCGATTTTCAGTTTAACCGTTTCAATTGCTGAAGTGCTAAGCATCGGTGAAAAACTGGAATCCGGCGAAATTCGTGTAAAAAACGTGGTGGATAATATTGAAGACGAAGAAGGATTCATGGAGGAGGACGAACATAAAGAAAGAGTGCTTAGCCTGATTGCCCGAATTCGGATGTTTAACGACCGCAACAATGTCTTGCGCGAAAGACTCAAGAATAAAAATATGAAACCCAAACGGCGGGAATTATTAACGGCGGAAATAGAAAAAAACACAAAAAATATTATTACGCTTTGTCGCAAAATCCGTTTCAGCAAAAAGCAGATGTATCGTTTTGTTGCCCGGTTGAGATTTTTTACCGATGAAATAGAACGATCCGAGCGGGTGATTAATCAGTTCAAGAAAGAATCAGGCTTGACGCTCACGCAAATGGAAAAAGTCTGGTCTAAAATGAAGAAATCCAAACAAGATGAGAAGAAAGCCGCGAAAGAAGCGAAGGTTTCCATCGATTGGTTGCATCGGAGCCATGATGCGATTATGGAGGCGCAAAAGCGTATCAAGCATATTGTCAAGGAAGTAGGCATTCCGACGGCCACATTAAAGAAAGTGGTTGACACCATTGAAGATGGCGAAGCCAAGGCGGAAATTGCCAAAAGAAAGCTGGTGGAAGCTAATCTGCGGCTGGTGGTGAGTATTGCCAAGAAATATACCAATCGCGGTCTGCAGTTTCTGGACCTGATCCAGGAGGGCAATATCGGATTAATGAAAGCGGTTGATAAATTCGAATATCAGCGCGGCTATAAATTTTCCACTTACGCGACATGGTGGATTCGGCAGGCCATAACGCGCGCCATAGCCGACCAGGCGCGCACGATTCGGATTCCCGTTCATATGATAGAAACGATCAACAAACTGATCCGAACATCGCGCTACCTGGTCCAGGAATTGGGACGCGAACCGACCCCGGAGGAAATTGCCAACAAAATGGAATACCCGCTGGAGAAGGTGCGGAAGGTTCTGAAAATTGCCAAAGAACCGATTTCTCTGGAAACGCCGATCGGTGAGGAGGAGGACAGTCATCTGGGTGATTTTATCGAAGACAAAAAGATCATGTCTCCTTCTGAAGCCACGATCAGCATGGATCTGGCGGATCAGACACGGAAAATTCTGGCCACGCTCACGCCGCGTGAAGAAAAAGTTCTGCGCATGCGTTTCGGCATTAGTGATCGTTTGGGCGCGGTGGGTCCGGATGAAAATGTGCCGGTGGATATCGTGGAGTCTGAAATAGAAGGGCCGGAGCTTATGGAAGAGGAACCGTCAAAAAAAGCAAAGAATTTCTCCCGGAAACGCGCAGCAAAATAATATTGACAAGCGCCGGAATTGGGTATATTTCAACGAACCTCGATGCCGGTTGAATCTGCTATAAATGCAAAAAAATGGCGGGCCTATAGCTCAATTGGTAGAGCCACCGGCTCATAACCGGTAGGTCCCTGGTTCGATCCCAGGTGGGCCCACCAAATTTTATCACAAGGGGATTTTAATGATGATTCAAAAAACACGGTTTTCACAAGCACGGAGTTGTTGCGATGCTGTAAGTAATTTCACTGCCGTAACAAGACAAATGAAACTGTCATGTCGCGGCACACAGAATCAAGTCCATATCCAGGTATCTGAGAATGCACCCCAAGGGGTGCATTTTTTATTAAAGTAATCAAGGAGAAAATGGTTGAAAGAGAAATTATTATTGTTGATCAGTATTCAGGAGTGTGATTCGCAATTGGTCAAGCTTTCCGCTAAAAAAATAAAACTGCCGGAAAAGATTCGCAAGATGGAAGAAGCATTTCAGGCCTATAAGGAAAACATTGAACTCAATAAAAGAAAATATGATGCACTTAAAGCAAAGCACGGCGAATCCGAAGCCCAGGTTAAAAAACTCAATGACGGTATGATCAAGGCTAAGGAAAGACTGCTGGAGGTAAAGAACAATAAAGAATATCAGGCGATGCTCAAGGAAATTGAGACGGCCGAGAAGACGCGTGGCGACCTTGAATCCCAGATTATCGCACTTATGGAAGAAATGGATAAACTCTTTATTCTCGTGAAAAAGGATGAAGAAACTTTACAGCAGGCAACCGCCAAGCACGAAGAGGAAAAGAAAATTGTCGAGGACGATCTGAGCGCTGTTGATGCGGATACAGTTAGTTGGGCCGAGAAACGGGTTGGTCTGCAAAATATTATTCCCTCAGACCTCCTAGCTCGATACGAAAAAATAAAAAAGCGCAATCAAGGTGTTGGTGTGATTCCCGTATGGAAAGCCGTTTGCAGCGGTTGCCATATGAATATTCCGGCGCATCTGTACAACGAACTTCAGCGCACCAATGATCTGCTGAGTTGTCCCAACTGTAATCGGATTATGTATTTTCAAAATCAGGAAAAGTCTGCATAATCTTTTATGAGGGATAAAACAATGAAATTATTTAGTGACGGCGCCTGCCGGGGCAACCCCGGCATGGGAGGCGCCGGCGCAGTAATTACCGATGAAGCGGATAATATTCTTTGGGAAGAGAAAGAATATTTAGGCCACTGTACAAATAATATCGCCGAATATAAGGCCCTGATTCTGGGATTAAAGGGCGCACGGGTGCTAGGATTCACTCAACTGGATGTTTATCTGGATTCGGAATTGCTGGCTAATCAGATTAATGGTTCCTACAAAGTTAAAAATGAGAATTTGAAAGTCTTAATGCAGGAAGTCCGCGGCCTGCTTTCTTCTTTTAAATCGGTTCATGTAAAGCATGTATTGCGCTGTCAAAATAGACGGGCGGATAAAATGGCCAATCTGGCCATCGATATGAATCAGAAGATTCCTTGAAAGAAATTCAAATCAATTGTAAACTGCTTTTCAGGCCGGAGAAGGTCAGATGATCGCGGGCAGAGTTTCTCTGCCGGAGGAAAGTCCGAGCTCCGCAGGGCAGGATGGTCGCTAACGGCGACTGGGGGCGACCCTAAGGAAAGTGCCACAGAAAACATACCGCCCGGACGAAAGTCCAGGGTAAGGGTGAAAAGGCGAGGTAAGAGCTCACCGCTTTTCCGGTGACGGAAAAGGCATGGCAAACCCCATCCGGAGCAAGACCAAATAGGAGAACGTTTAAGGGCGGCCCGTCTGATGTTCTCGGGTAGTGTCGCTAGAGGCGGCAGGCAACTGCCGTCCCAGATGAATGATCATCGCCGCGTTTTGGGGAACCGAAGCGTGGAACAGAACTCGGCTTATGACCTTCTCTTGTGCCTGTTTAATATAATGTTTATAATCCCAGGCCTCTTTTCTTTGCCTCCTTATACAGCCTCCAGACACAAAGACCGATTGCCAGAGAAAAAGACACCAGCATGAAATTCGGCGTCGTTCCCAGGATTTCATCCACAAGATAACCGAGATAGAGGAATAGGAATGAGGACACGACCATTGCGAGCCCCCAGGCTGATAACATTAAAACACCACTCAGGTTGCTGAAACGATTACTGTCTTCCTCTGGTTTCTTTTTCCCTATCAGGTAACCCTTCATTTCACTTACTCTACATCAAAATATGAACATAAAAATTGCGCCTAACAAACTTTTTTTTGGCTAGTTGTTATGCAGGCGTCGTTTACCCTACTTGAATAAGACTTATTAATTTTTTTATCAAGTCCAGCCCCGGCTCTGTAAAGATCGCTACCAATATTAAGAAGAGAATGAATACAATAATTAATTCAGAGTTGCGAACTTTCGGATATTTTCTTTTTACAATGAGGAGAACAATACCGCCGGCAATCAATGCAACCAAATGCAAGAAGGGGAAAAATTTCAGAAAAAGTTCCATGGGGCTCTCCTTTTAAATAAGATTTGGCGACTATGATTAAGAAAAAACTTATGGTTGTCAAGACAAATAAAAAAGGCCGAATCGAAATTCGGCCTTTTGGTTAATTTAATACAGGTCCATTATTTGTCATCATCGTCATCATCGAGTCCGGCTAAATCACCTTCCGAACCTCTTGGGACATCCGAACGCAACGAACGGCTAATTCCACGAACCAGTATTAGCATGATGAAGAACAGAATAACCATGGCAACGATAAGGACTAAGATGACCGTCGCAGTCCATGCTTTCGATTCCTTTTCAATGTTTTGCGATACCTTCTGTGCCGCTTCGTTATATTTTTCGACTTCCAACCCTAGGCCTATCCAGCCAAAACCGGCAGGTTCGGGAAGGTTTGACGCATAAAACTTAATCGGCGCATAGGCGACGAACTTGGTGTTTCCTGAGAATTTGTACATAAAAATTCCCGATTTTCCTGTTGCTGCCTCTTTCGCAATATTAAATATATTGGGATCAAGAAAGCCCAACTGGAACATATTCAAGGCTTCTGCGCCTTTCTTTGCTAGCTCTGTTGCGTTCTGAGCCGAAAGAGTTGGGACAGGTGTTCCGTCGGGGTTGAGTCCAACAATATGAAAATCACTAGGATGGGAAACGACAAAACCGCGATGGTCAACCATATAGGCGTAATTACCACTGGCAGCATTTGTTTCAAAGACCTGCGTCGCCTGCGTAGGAACCAGTTGATCGGTGAATTGGGCCAGGTGGCGATAGTCCAGAGACAGCACAACTATACCCGCGAAGCCATCTTGATTGAATACCGGTGTTGCAAAACGGACAACTCCTGTAAATCTCTCTCCCTTGTCAAATGCCGCCTTATTTACATACCAGCCGGTTACCGGGGATACGTATATTTCGCCTTTGTTCAGTTTTCTTGTTTTAGCAAAATAATCTTCTGTTTTATAGGTTGTATTAACCGGACTGCTGACATTAACCAGTTTTCCCGTCGGCACCGCCTGACCGTCAACGACTTTAATTTGTTCTTTGCCGTTTTTGTCAATCAGAGCCATTTCTTTGTATAGCGGGACCAATACCTGCTTGATCTTACCATCACTACTCACCCAGAGCGGTTTTTGATTTTCGGAAATGAACTGTTTGTAAACAGTTTCTGTTGAGGGAATGATTGTTGCAACTTGTAAATCCTTTTTGCATTCATTGAGCAAACCAGCAACTACATTTGCTGTATTGACAGCTCTCGCTTTTATATCTTCCTGAGATTTACTATCGAGAACGTTAACAGTCCTCTCTTTTATAGTAACCCCCAATTTAAACATGCCGTTAGCGATTAAAAACGCCATCAGTGATAAGGGGATTACGATAAGCAGGAAGAATACACCTGCAACAGGTAATGATTTCTTATCCTTTTTAGCTTCTGACATTATGAGTTCCCCCTAACCTTTCTTAATTTTAAAGTTAATTTATTTAAGCATTAACCCAAAAAGAAAGCTTTAAAGGGGTTGGCGTACAATAAGATCAGAGAAATAACCAGAGCGTAAATGGCAATAGATTCAGCCATGGCCATACCAACGAGCATAACCATCATGATCTTGCCTTGGACGCCGGGGTTTCTTCCCACTGCCTGACAAGCGCCGTTTGCGGCATTACCGATACCTGCACCTGCGCCGATTGCACCCAGGCCGATGGCCAGGCCCGCGCCGATCATTGCGCCTACAACAAAAATGACTTTAATGTAGGATTCGCCGCCAACCGGGATGGCATCCGCTGCAAAAGCAAGGTGGCTCGACAACAGCAGGGCCGCTACCGATGTGAAAACTGTTAAAAATGTTTTTCCAAAATTGTGTGACATTATTTGACTCCTTTCCTAACATGTTATTTATTATTATTCCTGTGGTTGCATAGCATATTTTTCTTGCCACGCAAAGAGGAATTAACATCCATGTCGATCGGCTCGACCTTAATGCACGAGACGTGCCATGTCTTTAATCATTAAAGCTTATTTTGAAAAACTGGATTGACGAAATTCAGAAATCGAAAAAACAGGCACCTAATTTATTGAGATTCCTTTAATTCGTTTTTCTGCGGTGGTGTGAAAAAAAATTAAAAAGACAAATGTCCTGCTTCAATGGAACAGGGATTAATTTGAAAGTCAGATAGCGATTTAATGTTTTGTTCAATCGCCTGACATAAAACATTCAACCAAACAAATTCTGAGAGAAACGAATTTTCATTCCATTAAACCATAACAAATCGTTTTTATATTTCTGTTGAAATTTTGCTGCAATGTCGTTACGATTAAAAACAAATCGCAACGAAGTTACAAAATATCAAGAAATCACTTTATACAAGGGATCATCATGCAAGAAATTTTAACCGTTATTGCTTATCCGGTCGCCTGGATCATCTGTGCTTACCTTTTAAAAATTGAAAGTGGTCTGGCAAAGCTGCTGATTTCACTGACAGCAGCAATCCTGGTTTATGTTTTAATCGGTATCAAAATCGCTCAAAAAGAAAATAAGGAAAATAAAGATTAAGTGACTTTGCTCAGAAAGGCATATAAGCTTCTGTATCAAGCATTGAGAGTACGTATCTGGCTGTCCAGCATCGTCGTTATTCTCTTGATTCTCCTACTGGCTTGGACGGTAAACAATGCACGTGAAAAAGAGATGGCTGATTTATTCAGCCGCCAACAACTGGCATCCGCTCAAAATGCATCGGTAAGATTGGCGGAGATTTTTTCACAGGTTGAAAGGAATATTGTTTTATTTTCCTACCTTGATCCCAGCGGGAAAAAATTGATGCAGGACGATCATCGCGAACTTGAGGTGATTTATTCCATTTGGGGAAAAACGATCGACGCGGTGATGGTTTTTGACGCCGATAATAGAATAAGGCAAATTTTGCCCGAGGGTGCCCTTCCTGCTGTTGATTTAACCAGCCATTTTCAAGCATTGAAACTTCACGGGCGACACTACCTGAATATCGTTCCATCAGACAACCTTCCAAAAGATTCTATTGCTCAAACCAAAAACCGGTATTTAATCTGGGGCTATCCTATCTGGAGAGAGAATAACATTTTCGCCGGTGCGTGGATGGTTTCTTTTTCACTGGCTGAATTAGTTAACACGTGTGAAAGGCAAATCAAAGACAATCAACTGGGAGACTTGTGGTTGGTGGATGAACAGGGACGGATATTAATGCATCCCTACTCGCCTTTTATCGGTAAGAACACCAGTGACCTGGTGCATGATGACCACGGAAATACGATCATATTTTCACCAGAGGGTGGTAGGCTCCTGAGTGCAAAAGTTTTGCAGCGCGACAACAAGATAGAAAAAAGCGTTATTGCGTACTACCCAATTCAGATTGCCGGAAATAGATGGTTTGTCATGGTGAAGGCACGTTACAGCAGCATCATAGCTCCCGTGCGCACCACATTTGTTTATACCATGTTCAGTGCATTCGTGCTGATTCTAGGCCTGGTTATTGTCGGCTTCTATTTTGCTTTCCGCGAAGGCAAACGATTACGGTTGCGAGAAGAGCAGGAGAGACTCAAAGAGCGAGGAGACTGGCGAGAAAAGCTGCTGAGGGAAAAGAAAACAATTGACGGCATCATTGAGGGATCTCCCATCCCCAGCTTTGTCATTAACAGAGAACATCAAGTCATTTTATGGAACCGTGCCTGCATGGAGCTTACTGGTTATTCAGCGGATGATATGGTTGGTACGGACCGACATTATTTCCCTTTTTATTCCGTTACGAGGCCCATGATAGCCGATTTAATTGTCGATAATGATATCGAAGGCCTGAGTAAATACTATGGCAGTAAAAAAGTTAAAAAATCTGATAAGGTAATCGGCGCTTACGAAGCAACGGATTATTTTGAAAACCTTGGCGGTCAAAGCCGTTACCTGTATTTTCTGGCGGCGCCTATTTATGATGAAGAGGGTAGTATTATTGCTGCCATTGAAACCCTGCAGGATATATCACGGGAAGAAGAACTGACTCGGTCGCTGAGAGAGTACGCGGAAACGCTGCAAAACGAGTTGGCTGAAAATATCGAACTGCGGCGAGAGATTGAAGATGTTTATAATTACTTACAATCGATTGTGAAGAGTCTGCCGGATAAAATTTATGAGTTGGATAAAGACGGTATTGTTAATTTTGTCAGCTGGAGCAAAAAAATCGAGGGCGGTCGATCACAGCGTGAACTCAAAGGCAGAAATTTTATGGAGTTTGTCGCGCCTGAGGATGAAAGTTTTGTGATGTCCAAATGGGAAGATGCTAAAAAAGGTATTTACACGCCTTATGAAATTGAAACCACATCGAAAGACGGCCGCAAAATTAATTTTCTGATTACCGCCTCTCCGGTCGTAGGCACAGATCATTATATTTTGGTGCAGCGCGATATTACGGAATTTAAGAATTTGGAGAAGAAACTCTATAACAGCCAGAAACTGGCGGCATTGGGGCAACTTTCGGCCGGTATCGCCCATGAGGTTCGCAATCCCCTATCATCTATTAAGATGAGTTTGCAGATCTTGGAAAAACGGATGAATCCGGAAGGTAATGATCTCAAGAGATTTAAAATCGCGCAAAAAGAAGTTGAACACCTCGAAGAGCTGGTTAACAATGTATTAATATTTGCCAAACCAGTGGAACCCAAAATAGTCGCTGTCGATCTTATAAAAGTTTTGGAACAGGCTATTGCTCTGTCGGAAAAAGTCATTCACGATAAAGAGGTCAGCATTAAACTTGAAGCACAGGAGATTCCTCAGTGCAACGTGGATGTGGCTATGATTACGGATGCTTTTTTAAATATTATCCGAAACGCAGCCGAGGCTGTGGATGAAGAAGGTTCCATTCGCATTTTTGCCCGCAGTATCGGCAGTCAACCGCCTGCCGTGCTGGTTGTTGTAGAGGACAACGGTTGCGGAATTGATGAGGCGGACATGCCTCATCTGTTTAATCCGTTTTTTACCAAGAAAAAATACGGCACAGGCCTCGGACTTTCACAAGTATCCAAAATTGTGGAATTGCATCAGGGTAAAATAGAAATTATCAGTGAAAAGGATAAAGGAACGAAGGTTTGTGTTACATTGCCCTGTGATTAAAGGCATCGCGTTCCAGAAGATAAACAAATTCTAAAAACGGATCATGAAGATTAAGGAATCCGTTGAATGGCAAAGGTTACGATTATGGCGAGTATTCTGGTTATTGATGATGATGAATCGATTGTGGAAACGCTGGATTTGTATTTGACGGAAGAGGGATACAATGTCAGAACAGCCCTGACTGGCACTGATGGCTTGAATCAATATGTACAGGAACCCTCGGACGTGGTCATTCTCGATATCCGTCTGCCGGATGTGGACGGGTTTTCCGTTCTGGAGGATCTGAAGGAAGAAAATGAAAATGTTAAAGTGATTATGATTACCGCCTTCCATGATATGGAAACGACTATCAATGCTATGAAGTGCGGTGCTTTCGATTATATCCATAAGCCGGTCAATGTTGATGAACTGGATCTGGCGATTAAGAAGGCCTTGAAATCCCTTGAGATGGAGAAAAAGATTGACGGCCTTCTCATGGAGCCGTCACGCAATTTCCGGGTGGGCGATATCATCGGTACCGGAAATGAAATGCGGGAAATTTTCAAGACGATCGGCACTGTGTCTAAGAGCCGCACGACTGTGCTCATTCAAGGTGAGAGCGGTACAGGTAAAGAATTAATTGCCAAGGTTGTTCATAATAATACCTCTCCCGATGAGCCGTTTATTGCTGTGAACTGTTCTGCTATTGTTGAGACGCTCCTGGAATCGGAATTATTCGGCCATGAAAAGGGTTCCTTTACCGGGGCTGTTGCCCGTAAACTAGGTAAATTTGAACTGGCGCGCTTCGGCACGGTATTTCTGGATGAAATAAGTGAAATGTCTGTTAATTTACAGGCCAAACTTCTTCGTGTTTTGCAGGAAATGGAATTCGAACGCGTCGGGGGTAAGGACCGTGTGAAGGTGAATGCACGTATCATGGCCGCGACCAATAAAGATTTAAAATTGATGGTCAAAGAGGGTAAATTCCGGGATGACTTGTATTACCGATTAAATATTGTTGCCATTAACCTGCCACCGTTGCGTTCGCGTCGCCAGGATATTCCGCACCTGATTGACTATTTGTTGTCAAAGATTAACCTGGATCTGCATAAAAAAATTGTCGGTGTTTCCGGTGAAATGATGGAAAAGTTCATGACCTATTCCTGGCCGGGTAATATTCGCGAACTGGAGAATCTGCTGGTGAGGGCTTGTGTCGTTGCCAAAGGCCAGGTTTTAGGGGTCGGTGATTTTCCGGAATTGGGAAAGGAGGATCCGTCAATTATAGTGCCAAAGGATGAAGACGCGGATGTATTTATGCCGGACCAGCCGGGTAAATTTTTAACACTCGATCAGGTTGAAGAACGTTACATCCGTAAAATTATCAAGGAAACGAATAAAAACAAAGGGGAAATCTGTGAAACGCTGGGTATTTCCCGCCCCACCTTCGAGCGCAAGCTTGAAAAATACGGGATAACTTTTGAACGGGAATAGGTAAGTTGAAAATTATCAGTGCCGAATTTGTTAAAAGCGCCGTTTGGCCGCCTCAGTACCCGCTGGCCACAATGCCAGAAATTGCCTTTGTGGGACGCTCCAATGTCGGGAAATCATCCTTGATGAATACACTGGTTGGCCGGAGAAAACTGGCTAAAACCAGCAATACGCCGGGGCGCACGCAGTTGATTAATTTTTTTACCGTGAATGGATCAATATCGTTTGTTGATCTGCCGGGTTATGGTTTTGCCAAGGTGTCCCAGTCTATAAAAAAAGACTGGGGAGACATGATGGACGCTTATCTGCGAGAACGGCAAAATCTTGCGATGGTCATTTTTATTCTGGATATCCGTCGCGATCCCAGTGAAGATGATTTATCTCTGCGAGACTGGCTGGAACATTATCGTATCCCCTATATATCTATCTTAACCAAGGCCGATAAGTTATCTAATAATCAGGCTATTGTAAGAAAAAAGCTCATCGAGAAATCGTTGGGTACAAACGCTCAGAAAAAAACAATTCTTTTCTCCGCAAAAACTCAAAAGGGAAAGGAAGAGCTTTGGCAATTTCTCGAAAATCATCTATCTTCTCTGGAAAACGGTTAACGCAAAAGTATGTTGATCAACCAATGCTTTTTCAGCTCGTCTTCGAGCAACTTAAAGTCTTAAAATTAAGAATAAAATAAGTTGGAATGTCAGAATTTTAAAATAATTTTCTTGGAAATAATCGAATTCATTATGAACGTTGGTCAAAAATTTATACACATTATATCAGATACTTAAATGCTAAAATCCAGACGAATCAATCTTCTGAGCTTGACATGACAAATAAAGTATGTTAGCCGACGGACGCTGATCGGAAGAGGTGTCAGACAGATTTTCACATGGCTTTCTTATATAAATTACGAGGTGTAATCACGTGGTAAAAGATAACGAAAAAGTTGGTGCAGTAATGGTGGTTGGCGCTGGAATCGCCGGTATTCAGGCCTCCCTTGATTTAGCCAATTCCGGAATGAAAGTCTATCTCGTTGAAAACGGGATCAGCATCGGCGGTGTCATGGCTCAGCTGGATAAAACCTTTCCTACGAATGACTGTTCTGCCTGTATTCTCTCACCGAAATTGGTTGAAGTTGGCCGCCATCCGAACGTAACCATCAAAACAAGGCGAACCGTGGACTCCGTTGAAGGCGAGCCGGGTAAGTTCAAAGTTAAACTGACTTCGGCGCCGCGCTATGTCAATCTGGACAAATGTACGGGCTGCGGAGACTGCGCAAATGTTTGCCCGATTACCGTCAAAGCCGCATTCAACGGCAATTTAAGCGAAAGAAAAGCGATCTATCGGCACTTTCCTCAGGCCATTCCCAGCGGCTTTGCTATTGACAAGCTGGGAACCTCTCCCTGTAAGGCCAATTGCCCGACGCACATCAGTGTTCAGGGCTACGTGGCGCTCATCGCCGAAGGAAAATTCAAAGAAGCCCTCAAACTCATCAAACAGGACAACCCGTTCCCCATCGTTTGCGGACGCGTTTGCAACCATCCCTGCGAAACGGCCTGTATGCGCGGCAAAGTGGATGAACCGATCGACATTATGCACCTGAAACGTTTTGTCGCGGATCTGGATTTAAACAGCGACACCCGTTACCTGCCCGAAAAGAAGGAGAGCAAAGGCAAGAAAGTCGCCATTATCGGCGCCGGGCCTTCTGGTCTGACATGCGCCTACTACCTGGCCGTTGAAGGCTACGATGTGGAAGTTTTTGAAGCGCTGCCGGTGGCGGGAGGCTGGATGGCAGTTGGCATTCCCGAGTATCGCCTTCCCAAAAACGTTCTCAACGCGGAAATCAAAGTGATTCAGGATCTGGGTGTCAAGATTCACCTCAATACCCGGATCGGCAAAGACATTTCCTTCGATAAGCTTAAAAGTGACTACAGCGCGGTCTTCATCGGCTGCGGTACCATGAAGAGCAGCAAACTCAATATCCCCGGAGAAGATATGCAGGGTGTAATTCACGGCGTGGATTACCTGATGCAGATCAATCTGGGCAAAAAAGTTTCCCTGGGCGACCGTGTTGCCGTCATCGGCGGCGGCAACGTCGCGATGGACGCAGTCCGCACGGCAGTGCGAACCGGCTCTAAAAATGTCTTCATTCTCTATCGCCGGACTCGTGCTGAAATGCCGGCCTCTCCGGAAGAAATCGAAGAAGCAATAGAAGAAGGCATTGAAATGAAATTCCTCGTTGCCCCCAAGCGCGTGGTGAGCAAGGATGGAAAAGTGACCGGCATCGAATG
Organism: Deltaproteobacteria bacterium; assembly: GCA_022711575.1. Taxonomy (GTDB): domain Bacteria; phylum Desulfobacterota; class Syntrophia; order Syntrophales; family Smithellaceae; genus UBA8904. Next base: position 19,628 of record JAKLES010000006.1, read on the forward strand.
TACACGCATGGAACTGGGCGAGCCGGATAAAAGCGGCCGTCGCCGTCCCATTGAAATCAAGGGGTCCGAATTTATCGTTGAATGCGACGCCATCGTTCCCGCCATCGGCCAGGAAGCAGACCTTTCGTTCATTACTAAGGAAAGCGGCGTTTCCATCAATAAGTGGAATAATGTCGATTACGATAAAGTGACTTACGCGACAAATATTTCCGGTGTGTTCTCCGGCGGTGACGTGGTTACCGGACCACAGACTGTTGTCAAAGCCGTTTTTTCCGGCAAGGAAGCGGCCAAATCCATCGACCGCTATCTGCAGGGTGTCGATATGGCGGCCGGTCGGGATAAAGACTGGACAAAAGATTTGGCGGATAAAGCGGATGTCTCCGGATTGCCAAAAGTTCCCCGTGAAAAATATCCGAACATGAAGCCGGAAGAACGTCGCACCAGCTTCCAGGAAGTCGGCATCGGTTTTTCCGAAGCACAGGTGATTGCGGAAGCGCACCGTTGTCTGGCCTGCGGTATCTGCTCCGAATGTTATCAGTGCGTGGACGCTTGTGTCGCCAAGGCGATCGATCATGAAATGAAAGTGGAAGAAGAAACGATAGAAGTCGGCGCCGTCATTGCGTCGCCCGGCTTTGAAATATTTGACGCCAGCAAGCGCGGTGAATACGGCTACGGTATTTACAAAAACGTGGTGACAGCGCTTCAATTTGAACGCATTCTTTCCGCATCAGGGCCTTTTTTCGGCCACGTGCAGAGGATTTCCGACGGAAAAGAACCCAGGAAGGTCGCCTTTATTCAATGTGTTGGCTCCCGCGACGTGTCCTGCGGCAACAGCTGGTGTTCGTCGGTCTGTTGCATGTATGCGACCAAAGAAGCCATTATCGGTAAGGAGCACGCCAAGGGACTGGAACCCACGATTTTCTATATGGACATCCGCGCTCACGGCAAGGATTTCGACCGGTTTGTCAACCGTGCCAAGGATGAGTACGGCATTCGCTACATTCGCTCCATGCCGTCCTCCATTAAAGAATTGCAGCAGACCAACAACCTGCTCATTAAATACGTCAATCAGGATGGAAGTTTTACGGAAGAAGAATTTGACATGGTCGTTTTGTCCGTCGGTCTCATGCCGCCCAAGGAAGCCAAAAAACTTTCCGCCAGCCTTGGCATTGAACTTGAAGGACACGGTTTCTGCAAGACCGATCTGGAAAACCCCGTTCAAACGTCGCGTCCCGGCGTCTTTGTTTGCGGCGCCTTCGGCGGACCGAAGGATATTCCGGAAACGGTTATGGAAGCCTCCGCCGCTGCCGCCTGCGCGGAAGGGCTGCTTGCTTCCAAGCGCGGCACGATGATTACGCCCGTGGATAACCCGGAAGAAAAAGATTTGCGCGGTCAGGGTGTGCGCACCGGCGTGTTTGTCTGCCACTGCGGTATCAATATCGGCGGCGTGGTCAATGTCCCCGAAGTCCGGGATTTTGCCGCGACCCTGCCGAGCGTCGTTTATACGGCTGACAACCTATTCACCTGTTCACAGGATACGGCGGTGAAAATGGCCGAAGTGATCAAAGAAAAAGATCTCACCCGCGTGGTTGTGGCCTCCTGTTCTCCCCGCACACATGAAGGGTTGTTCCAGGAAAACTGCGAGAAGGCGGGCCTGAACCGGTACCTGTTTGAGATGGCCAACATTCGCGACCAGAATTCCTGGGTGCATATGCACGAACCGGAATTAGCCACCCAGAAAGCCAAAGACCTGCTCCGCATGGCTGTAGCTAAAGCCCAATACCTTAAGCCATTAAAACCCGGACAGCTGTCCGTCAACCATCAGGCGCTGATTATCGGCGGCGGGTTAGCCGGTATTACGGCGGCTCTGTCACTGGCCGATCAGGGGTTCGCTTCCACCATCGTTGAAAAGGAAGACAGGCTGGGCGGCAATTATAATCACCTGTATAAAACGCTGGAAGGCCTGGACGCCCAAGCGCACCTGAAAGGGCTTCTGGAAAAAGTTTACAAGAATCCTTTAATCACGGTTGTCACCGGTGCCAACATTGAAAAGATTGAAGGGTTTATCGGCAATTACAAAACCACCGTCAAATCCAAGGAAGGTGAGAAAGTCTTCGAACATGGCGTGGTGCTTGTCGCCACCGGCGCGTATGAAAATAAACCCAAAGAGTACCTCTACGGGCAAAACGCCAAAGTGAAATCGCAGCGCGAGCTGGAAACAATGATTTATGAAAAAGATTCAAAGCTGGCCGCTGTGAAAAATATCGTCATGATTCAGTGTGTAGGCAGCCGCGACAAGGAAAGACCTTATTGCAGCCGCTACTGCTGCTCTGAAGCGATCAAGAATGCCCTCGAACTCAAAGCATCCGATCCATCACGCGAGATTACCATTCTTTACCGCGATATCCGCACCTTTGCCTTCAAGGAGGACTATTACAAGAAAGCCCGGGAAGCGAATATCAAGTTCATTTCCTACGAAGAAAACCGCAAGCCGGAAGTGATTGCAGCGGGCGATAAGGTAAATATAAAAGTCCATGATCCGATTCTGAATGAAGCGGTGAGCCTGCCTGCAGATGCTGTCGTCTTAAGTGTCGGCGTCGTTCCGAATCCGGAAAACGCGGCCATCGGCCAGATGCTGAAAATCCCAACCAACCAGGATGGCTTCTTCCTGGAAGCACACGTTAAACTGCGCCCGGTCGATTTCGCCACCGACGGTGTTTTCATGTGCGGTATGTCGCATTCGCCCAAGTTCAGCGACGAAACGGTCACCCAGGCCAATGCAGCCGTTTCGCGTGCCTGCTTGGTTCTGAGCCTTGATTTCATCGAGGCGGAAGGCAAAACCGCTTATGTGAACAAGGAAAGATGTTCGGCCTGTGGGCTTTGCGAAATCAACTGTCCCTACAGTGCAATTCGTGTGAATTCCGCGGAAGGGTGTGCCGAAGTCAACGCGGTTCTTTGCAAAGGCTGCGGTGTATGCACGGCTTCTTGTCGCATGAACGCTGTGGACCTCAATGGTTTTAACAACGAAGAAGTGCTGGCACAGATATTTAATTTAAACTAAGGTAACCGGCTTATAAAGCCGCATTGCCGCTGGAAGGAGAATATATGGCTGAAAGTTTAGCAAACAAGGAATGGGAACCGAAATTCGTTGCCATTGTCTGTAACTGGTGTACTTACGCGGGCGCCGATCTGGCGGGTATCAGCAGAATTCAGTATCCGACAAATGTGCGCATCATCCGCGTTCCCTGCACGGGAAGGATTAATCCTTTTTATATCGTGAAAGCCTTGCAGTCCGGAGCCGACGGCGTTCTGGTCTCGGGTTGACACCCGGGGGAATGCCACTATATCTCAGGAAATCTGGTGGCACGGCGCAAGTTTGCGACGTTAAAAAGTTTCCTGAATTACATCGGTGTGGAAGGCGACAGAACTATTTTTACCTGGGTTTCCGCCTCCGAAGGGGATCGGTGGGCACAAGTCATCAAAGGTGCCACGGAGAAAATAAGGGCGCTGGGACCGGCCAATAAGATCGTCAAGACGATTGGTTAATCTGATTAAAGAGAATAATATATAAACGGGGAAATCATCACTGTGGAAAACATCGAAACAAAATTGCGGGAAGAAGCAAAAAGGCTGCTTTTGGAAAAGAAGGTCGACGTGATTATCGGCTATGAAGAAGGCACACTTCCGTTAACGGCTACACCTTGTTTTATCACGAAGCCGGAAGAAGCCGACAAACTGGTCTGGAACAACCTCTGCACGCAGAACCTGGCCAAGTTTGTGCACGACCTGATCACGGCTCATAAGAATTCGCAAAAGCGGGTAAAGCCCGAAGATCGGAAGAAAAAAGTCATTGGTGTGGTCGCCCGCGGCTGTACGACACGATCGCTGATTATTCACCTGCAGGAAAGGCAGTATGAGCGTGATGAAGTTTACATGATAGGCGTTCCTTGCGACGGTTATGTGGACGGCAAGGGGCTGAAAGTGAAGATCGGCGGTGCGGACATTGTCGAGGGATCGATAGACGGCGGCCAAATCAAAATGAAAACGTCCGACGGCGATAAAACAGTTGTGCTCAAAGACGTGTTGGCGGACAGTTGCCTGACCTGCCGTTTCAATAATCCCATTATTTCTGATGTTATGATCGGGTCGCCAGCCCCGGCCATGAATCCTGATGCTGAATACAACGATGTGAAAGAATTTGAAGCCAAAACGATGGAAGAACGCTGGGCGTATTTCACCAAAGAAATGGAAAAATGTATCCGTTGCAACGCCTGCCGTCAGGCCTGCCCGTCCTGTTACTGCCCCACCTGCTTTGTTGAACAGAGTCAACCGCAGTGGGTTGGCATCGGCGAAGACAAGTCCGATACCCAGGTGTTTCAGTTCATGCGCCTGTACCATATGGTTGGCCGCTGCGTGGATTGCGGATCATGCGTTTCCGTATGCCCGATGGGTGTTGATTTGCGCAAGTTCCTCAAGAAGATCGACAAGGACTGCTGGGAATTTTTTGGAAACCGTGCAGGGTCCTCAATGGAAGATATGCCGCCTCTGGGCAAATACGACGAACATCACGATAAACAAGATTTTATTTACAACCCATAATTCGTTTGAGATGATGGAGTTTACATGGAAACTTTTCTGGAAGCAGTAAACAAAAAGATTCACGGTGTGCCGCTGCAGGCCTGCTATCACTGCCGGAAGTGCACGGCCGGCTGTCCCGCTGCGTCACACATGGAATATAACCCCAACAAGGTTATCAAAATGATTCAGAACGGGCAGAAAGACAAGGTGCTCGCGAGTTCCACGATCTGGCTTTGCCTGTCTTGCGAAACCTGCATCACCCGATGTCCCAACCAGGTGGATATCGCAAGGATGATGGATGTGCTCAGGCAGATGGCTATTGAAGAAGGCATTGCCGCGAAAGAGGCGAATGTTCTGAAGTTCCATGAGGCGTTCCTGTCCAGCATCAAATTCGGCGGCCGTGTCCACGAAATGATGATGACAGTGCATTACAAGCTCAAATCGGGGGATTTGTTTTCGGATATGGATATAGCCCCGGCTATGTTCCTGAAAGGAAAGCTGTCGCTTTTACCTCCGCGGACAAAAGATATGAAGTCGGTTAAAAATATTTTTGAGAAGACGAAAACAACATAAAAACGGCATCGCATCAGACGTGTAAAAGCGACGATGCGCCGAAGTAACAAGTATAAAAGGAGGCTACTCTCTTGAAAGTTTCATATTATCCGGGTTGCTCGCTACATGGGATGGCAAAAGAATACGATCAGTCCATGAAGGCTGTCAGTCGCGCCCTCAACATCGAACTTAAAGAAGTTGACGATTGGTCCTGCTGCGGTGCATCTGCCGCACACAATACAAATTTTGATTTGTCCGTCGCTCTGCCGGCGCGCAATCTCATCGCTGCGGAAAAAGATGCGATGGATGTTATGGTTCCCTGCGCTGCTTGTTTCAACCGCTTTAAAATGGCCGAGCATCATTTAAAATCTGATAAAGAGCTTAAATCAAAAATTGAAGGTGTGGTCGGCGCCAAGTATCAGGGCGGCATTGCCATTCGTAATCCGATTGACATCATTTACAATGAAATCGGTATTGATGCGCTGGTGGCAAAAGTCGTCAAACCGATGACGGGATTAAAGCCGGTTTCATATTATGGCTGCCTCCTGCTTCGTCCGCCGGAGGTTTGTGAGTTTGAAAATTACGAAAACCCGTTCATGATGGATAAGATGATGGGAGCAATTGGCGCAGATGTGAAAAATTGGTCCTATAAGACAGATTGCTGCGGCGGATCACTGTCGGTCAGTAAGACGGCCATTGTCGTCGAGATGTGCGATAAATTGATGAGTGCCGCCAAAGAGGCCGGGGCCAACTGTATCGTTACAGCTTGTCCTATGTGTATGGCCAATCTGGATATGCGACCCAGTCCGAACATGAGAATGCCAGTGTTTTATTTTACGGAATTGATTTCACTGGCTTTGGGCTTAAGCGGATCGAAAGAAACATTTAAATCGCATCTGGTGGACCCTCAGCCACTGCTGAGCCAACTAAGGTTGATTTGATTGATAAGCTGATTATACCTGCTGCTTTTGAAGTTTAAAAGTTGGAGAAAATTCTAAATTAGGGACAATTATGGAAAAATGTTTGATCAAAAAAGATGCACTAGCGGGCATTGCCAAGAAAATGGCCGGCGATATGCTGGTTTGGGCTCCGGTGAAAAAAGAAGACAATGTTCTTTTTGAACCCATAAGGAAAGATGACGAGCCCTTCTTCGCGTATTTAAATTCCAAAAACGCGCCGAAAAATGTTTTTTTTCCGCATACGGAAACCCTGATGAAATTTACGCGCACACCAAAGGGGATGGCGTTTTCATCAGAGGCAAATACAGCTGATCAGTCGGTTCTGTTTGGTGTCCGCCCCTGTGATGCCCATAGTTTTGCGCTTTTGGATAAGCTCTTTGATCAGGAAAAATATCAGGATGCCTATTACATTACCAAGAGACAAAACACGACGGTCATCTCTATGGCCTGTGTGAAACCACCTTACGCCACTTGCTTCTGCACGTCGGTGGATGGCGAGCCCGTGTCTTCGGAAGGCGCAGATATCCTACTCACGGATATCGGCAGTGACTATCTAACGGAATTTATCACGGCCAAGGGAGAAAAGCTGACCAAGTATTTTGGAGATGTCAAAGCCGATACCGCCGCTGAAACCAAGAAAAATGAAATCGCGGAAAAAGCCAAAGTGGCGATTAAATCCAAGATTCCCGCGCATGAAATCAAACCGATCCTGGACGTCAATTTTGACAATCCTTTTTGGAATACGATTCACGGTAAATGTCTTGCCTGCGGTACCTGCACATACCTGTGCCCCACCTGTCACTGTTTCGACATCAGTGATGAGGTTAAAGGGGCTGATGGTATCCGTCTTCGTTCCTGGGATTCCTGTATGTTCCCGCTCTTCACCAAGGAAACGTCGGGTCACAATCCCCGTCCTTCGCAGAAGGAAAGATGGCGTCAGCGCGCGATGCACAAGTTTAAATATTATGTGGACAATTTCAACGCGATTGCCTGCGTCGGTTGCGGCCGTTGCGTGATGTCTTGTCCCGTGAATATTGACATTCGTAAAGTTGTTGAAGATATTTCAAAATTATAATCAGGGAGTTCGTAATGCAAAACCCGTATATTCCTTATCCTGTGGTTGTGGATAAAATTATTACTGAAGTCGATACCAAAGACATCAAAACGTTTCGTTTCAAGTTTGTCAACCCGGAGGACGAGCAGAAATACGCTTATATCCCCGGTCAGTTCGGCGAACTTTCCATTTACGGCAAAGGCGAATCGCCCATCGGCATCGCTTCTTCTCCGACGCAAAAAGGCTATGTTGAATTTACTGTGCAGAAAGCGGGCGTCGTTACCTCTGCCCTCCACGAAATGGAAGAAGGCACCTTAATGGGGCTCCGCGGACCGCTCGGTAACTCCTGGCCGCTGGAATTTCTTGAAGGAAAGAACATCGTGATCGTCGGTGGCGGTTTCGCTTTCACCACGCTTCGCTCTCTGATCAATTACATGATTTTCGGCGATAACCGAAAACGCTTCGGCAATATTACCGTTATTTACGGTGCGCGAAATCCCGGTCTGTTGCTTTACAAAGATGAATTGATTGAATGGCAGAAACGAGAAGACTTGAATATCAATGTTACGGTCGATAAAGGCGATGCGACCTGGAAGGGCAGAGAAGGTTTTGTGCCCACAGTATGTAAGGAAGTTGCGCCCAGCAAGGAAAATGCCGTGGCTGTCATCTGCGGTCCCCCCGTCATGATCCGCTTTACGCTGCCGGTATTTTTTGATCTGGGATTCTCCAAGGAGAACATTATTACCTCTCTCGAAATGCGCATGAAATGCGGCATAGGCAAGTGCGGACGCTGCAATGTCGGCAGCAAATATGTCTGCAAGGACGGTCCGGTCTTTTCCCTGGCCGAGCTGGATAAACTGACACCTGAATACTAGAAAGTCCTGAATATTTTAAAAGTATTTTAAGGGAGCCTTTGGGCTCCCTTTTTTTATAAAAAAAGTGGTAAAGAATCATCCGTTAAATATTTTTGTGACGTTTTTTTAAAAAAAAAGTTAAAAAAATTGATGTTTGGTTTTTTATATGCTAGCAAAAGCATGAAATCAGAAATCAATGATTCATCAATGACGGGAGATATCGAATGTCACAAGCAGTTACCCCCTATCTGGAGATGTCCCAGGCGATTGTGGAGGCGGGCGGCGAGGCGCTGAAAAAATGTTATCAGTGCGGCACCTGCACCGGCACCTGTCCCTGGACGCCGATTACCCATTTCAATATCCGCAAGCTGGTTCGTTTTGGTCAGCTCGGACTAGACGGCATTGAGGACTTCATGTGGGGTTGTTCCACCTGCAAGTTCTGTGTGGATCGCTGTCCACGTGGCGTTGAACTCATCGACGTCGTCACCGCCATCCGCAATGTTTACAGTGGTGGCGGCATGCTGCCGCAGAGTCTGCGCGCCTTTGTCGGTTCTATGTCCGCCCGGGGCAACCC
>JAKLES010000060.1 GCA_022711575.1 Deltaproteobacteria bacterium
CCGGGCAAAGATGGATGCGATATGTTTACCTTCCTCTTCGCCGACCGGTTCTTTTCCGGTGGTGATTTGGGCCGATTGGTGGTCAGCCGACCAGTTGAACATCACGGGTTTTTCATTTCGCAGCATATCCGTAACGGAAGAAAGATCAGAGCGGTGGAAACTTAGAAAGACAGTCCCGCTGATGCTTTGCCGGGGGCCAGGCAGGGGGGCCTGTTCTGTCCACAAACGCGGCCATACACAACAGCTTGTTTTGTGCGTCAAACAAATACAGAAAAGCGGCGTTTTCTGCATTCATGGCCCGGAATTCATACTGATAATTGGTTACTTCCACGCTAACATTCGGCATAAAATGGTTTCCTTTCTGGAAATAATCATATCATCGAGTCTGTCGTGAGGATTTGACCATGATTCAAAGAGTTAAATTCAATATGATTTTGGGATGGTGACAATAACGTTAAGAATCTGACCGGAATGCGGGTGGCTTGTGATCGATATCCTCGTTCCGGTGCCAAAAATAATTGCCTGCCTGCTGAAGGTATGGTACCTTCACGCCAGCATATTCCAGTATATATGGATGGCGAGGAGCTCTGCATGAAAATACGGGTGTTGGGTTGCCACGGATCACAACTGCCTCATCACAATACAACAAGTTTTTTTCTTGAAAAAAGTATCTTGGTAGATGCGGGAACCGTCACAACAGTGTTGTCCTTGGAAGAACAACTCCGCATCGATTATGTTTTTGTAACGCACGCCCATCTGGATCATGTGCGCGATATTACGTTTCTTGTGGATAATCTTTATTATGCGAAAAGGGAAAGGCCGCTGACGGTTTGCAGCAGCCGGGGGATCATTGAAAATCTTCATCGCCATTTGTTCAACAATGTTATCTGGCCGGATTTTTCCAAAATTCCCAGCGCCAAAGCACCGTTGATTAAGTTTGAGATTCTCGCGCCCGGCAGAAAAAAAATATTGGGCGATTGGCAGGTGCGGGCGATCGGTGTTCATCATACCGTGGAAACCATAGGATTTATGATGGAGTCGAAAGGCAAGGCGGTTCTTTTCCTGGGTGACACAGGACCTACCGATGGTGTCTGGAAAGTTGCGAGAAGGATGAAAGGATTGAAGGCAGTATTTATAGAAACATCGCTGCCCAGCAGCATGCAAGGCATTGCAGATAAAACCGGGCACCTTACACCGGTTACGCTCATGGGGGAGTTGAAAAAATTGAAAGACGCAAAGCCGAAAATTTATCTTTATCACATGAAGCCCCGGTATGCTGAAGCGATTCGCCGCGAAGTCACGGCAATTCAGGATAGAAAAATCCACATCATTGAAGATGGTCAAGCCATCCGAATATAAGGACGGCAATCCCATGAATAAATTTAATCCCAGCGCCTACCTTTCCGGCCTGAATATCGACGTGATGCATTTTGGCCTGGAGGCAATCAGCGGACTGTTGTCCCGGGTGGGGTCTCCCCAGAACGCATTTCAATCGGTTTTAGTCGCCGGCACAAACGGTAAGGGATCCACCGCCGCCATGCTGGCTTCAATTCTGCAACATGCTGGCTTAAAAGTGGGTCTCTATACGTCGCCGCATTTGATCGATATTCGTGAAAGAATCGTCGTCAACGGAATAAAAATATCACGTAAGAACTTGGGAAAACTGATTGCTGAGATCAAAGATTACACCGTGGAGCCGGTAACGTATTTTGAATGTTTAACGGCCGTTGCATTTCTTTATTTTTCCCGTCGGAAAGTGGACATTGCCGTTCTGGAAGTTGGCTTAGGCGGCAGGCTGGATGCCACCAATATTTGTCACCCACTGGTTTCGGTCATTACCAATATCGCTTTGGAGCACACGGCTTATCTGGGTAAAACGCTGGAAGCGATTGCCTGTGAGAAAGCCGGGATCATCAAAAAAAACGGAGTTTGTATTACTGCTGCGACACAAAAAAAAGTCATCGATGTTTTTAGCGGGATGTGCCACAAGCAACAGGCCGAGCTTCTGCGCCTCGGTATCGATTTTAAAATGAAAATCCATCAGAATCAATTGATATCGTATAGAGGACAAAATCGTAAGATTAACCAGCTTACCGTGCCCCTGCGGGGGCTGCATCAATTGTCCAATGCGGCCCTGGCCCTGGCGACTATTGAAGTTTTGGGCAAGAAGGGTTATCGGATTAGTGATTCGGCCATTCAGAAGGGACTGGCGCAGACCCGCTGGGAGGCGCGACTGGAAATCCTGCGGTCAAATCCACTATTCCTGCTGGACGGCGCGCACAATCCGGCGGGCATCGTATCGCTTTGCCGCGTATTGGCAAAGGATTTATCCGGCCGTCGGCTGATTTTAATCTTCAGTGCCTTGGCCGATAAGGATTATCGCCGGATGTTACGCAAGATAGTGCCGCTGGCCCATAAAACTTTTCTGCCGCCGCTTGCGACAAAGCGCGCTGTGGCGCCTCAGGTACTGGCGACATTTCTGCAAAGTATGGGTTATCCAGCCGTGGTGCCCGAAAGTGTGACTGAATCTGTTCGGCAGGCGCTGCAATGCGCCGGCGAAAACGATTTAATCTGCGCTTGTGGTTCGCTTTATCTTGCTGGAGAAATAAAACAGACATTTCATCAAATGTGTTCTTGTGGTAAGGAACGTGGCGCACTCAAGAGCGTGAAGCATAAAACCTGAGGCGCAGGGAACGGTTATGACAATGCCCGCTATGATTCAAGATAAGTAAAAAAGGTTGATGAACTTGCCGATCAGATGGAGAAAATATGTCAGAGTGGTTGCGGGGGCGGTTATCGCCTTGTGCGTCAGCGGTAATATCTATGCCCAGGATATTAAAGTTCCCGCTGATGCGCCGGTGAAGATCGAGGCGGACAACCTGGCCTATGATAACGACCGCGATGTCTATTTGGCCCAGGGCAGTGTCGTCATTACTTACGGCGATAGCGTTTTAACCGCCGCCAGCGTTGAATATAATCGAAAGAATAACCTGGCGACCGCCGAGGGTGGCGTACTTTTGAAAATGGCCGAAGATTCTCTGCAAGGCGATAAAATTGTAGTGAATGTGGAAGACAAAACTGGTACGGCCTATAACTCCAAAGCCTTTTACGCACGCAATCATTTTTACATCAAAGGAGATAAAATCGAAAAAACCGGCGAAAGCACCTATTCCATTGAACAGCCGGTGGCGACAACCTGTGACGGTGATTCTCCCGCCTGGCAGTTGATAGGTTCAAAAATGAAAGTCACTGTCGAAGGGTATGGCTGGGTGACGCATGCCCGTCTGGTGACGAAAGGTACCCCGGTGTTTTATACACCGATCATCGCGTTTCCCGCAAAAACCAAACGCCAGACAGGATTTCTACTTCCCCATCTGGCCTATTCAAGAGACAAGGACGGCGTTGATGTTGAAATACCTTTTTTCTGGGCGATAAATCCTCAACTGGATGCGACCCTGTATTCACGCTATATTGAAAAAAGAGGATATCAACAGGCGGCAGAATTCCGGTATTTTGCAGGCAACCGGTCTTTTGGTACGCTTTACGGCGACTACATGGAAGACAACAAACACGTTACGGAAACCATTAGTGACACGAAGAGTCGCGACTGGCAGGAGACACACAAACGCTGGTCTTATTATTTGAATCATCAAACGAATTTTGATTCACAGTTTTATGTCCGGACGGATTTGCGCCGTGTTTCGGATTCCTGGTATTTTCGTGATTTCAACTCTCATAATTATTACTTGACGAATTACGCGGCTACGGAGGCAGACCCGTTTCAGAAAGTTCCTTTTCAGGGGAAGGAGTCTCTACCCTATCTGGAATCGTCAGCCCGCTTGTTTAAAGGATGGAATAACTACACGCTGATGACTCGCGTAAGTTTCAGGGACGATTTTGCAGCGGAGAATAATGACCGGACATTGCAGCAGTATCCGGAAATCATTTTAACCGGCATCAAGCAACCGCTTTTTTCAACGCCCGTTTATTATGAATTTGCGGGCACCTATGATTATTTTTACCGGGGTGAAGGGCAGAAGGGTCATTATGTGGCTTTTGCGCCGACGATTTCTTTACCTTTTAATATTTCCAACTACGTGAAAATTACACCGCAAATCACGGTGCAGGAAATCTATTGGAACCGTGACGATAATCAGGCTAATTCTGAAAATAGAAGCGGCGACCGGACGGTTTATAACGCTGGTCTGTCCGTCAGCAGTCGGCTTTCCCGCGTCTTCTATGTCAATATCCAGAACTGGGATAAAGTCCGGCATGAACTCAAGCCAGAAATTGTTTATTCCTACATCCCCAATATCCGGCAAGACAATATTCCCGATTATTTGCCACGAATCAGTTCGATGATAGATCCTTTCATGTCTTTTACCATAAGTAATACAAATGTTTTGATGGAGCAAAACGCGGTGGCCTGGTCGCTGACCAATACCGTAACCGCCAGAGTGAAAAACAAAACTGGCGCACCCGGCTATCTTGAATTACTCCGTCTCAAACTGTTTCAGGTATATGATATTAACGAGGCTAAAAAAGATATGGCGGGTTCAACCACGGATAGGCGGCCCCTGTCGGATTTCGGCATCGAACTTGATCTAAAGCCCCATCCCTATTTTTCTTTGGCGGCACGCAATAAATACAGCGTTTACAGCGGCTGGAAAGAAATGAACTATGATCTGGGCATCAGCGATTGGCGCGGCGATAAGCTGACGTTTGGATACCGTTATACGATGGATTCCATCGAAGAGATTAATCTGGACTTAAAAGCGGTCATCACCGAGCGCTTAAGCGGTAAATTAGCTGTTCGGCTTGATCAGTTTAACAATCAGACTGTGGAAAATACGGTCGGACTGACCTATACAGAGCAATGCTGGGGAGTGGGAATGGACTACACCAAGACACACGATGATGATAGAATCATGTTGAAAATATCCCTGGCCGGATTAGGTATATTTTGAATTTAATGAGGTATTTGTCTGACACGGCTTGTGCTGTTTGCCATTTTGATCATCAAAACTGATCGGCATTGCTAATTATAGGGTATTCAAATATTTTTCTTGACAAACAGACGGGAATTGCATAGCTTATATTCTTAAATTTTTAACTAAGTGGCGGTTTATTATGAAAACATTTTCAGCGAAGGCAGAAGAGACAAAACAAGACTGGTATGTGGTCGATGCATCCGGTAAAGTACTGGGAAGGCTGGCCAGCGAGATTGCCCTGCGCCTTCGGGGCAAACATAAAGCTATTTATACGCCGCATGTCGATACAGGCGATTTTATCGTTGTGGTGAATGCCGAAAAGATTAGTCTAACCGGCAAAAAGCTGACCGATAAGATTTATTATTCCTATTCCGGTTATCCGGGAGGCTTAAGAGAAACAGCCGCCGGTAAGATGCTGGCGGAAAAACCGGAAAATCTAATTCGTATTGCTGTGGCCGGGATGTTGCCGAAAAATAATCTGGGAAGAAAAATGCTGAAAAAACTAAAGGTTTACAGCGGCAATGCTCATCCGCATGAAGCTCAGTGTCCACAGGTCTTAGCGGTTTAATTTGCCTCAAACCCTGAGGCAATTGATTATTATTGATATTGGGAGAAGTCATGACAGTACAACGTTTTTATGCAACAGGTAAGAGAAAGAGCGCTATTGCCCGTGTTTATATGAAAGCAGGTAGCGGCAATATCGTGGTTAATAAGAGAAATTATGAGGAATATTTTTCGCGTCCCAGCCTGAAGATGATTATTCGTCAGCCTCTGGATATCACCGGCAAAAACGATCAGTTTGATTTTTATATCAATGTCGGCGGCGGTGGCGTTGCGGGACAGGCGGGAGCTGTCAAGCATGGCATTTCCAAAGCCCTTCTGGAATATGACGCCGAGTTGCGCCCCGTGCTGAAAAAGGCGGGTTTCTTAACACGTGACGCCCGTGTCGTTGAAAGAAAGAAGTATGGACGCCCGGGAGCCCGCAAGAAATTCCAATTCTCCAAACGCTAATCATCCAAGGGGGGCTTTCAGGCCTCCCTTTTTTTTTGGAGTTTTTATGAAAATTAAAACAGCAATTTTCGGAGCCAGCGGTTACACAGGGCAGGAACTCATCAGGATTTTATCCGGGCATCCCCAGGTCGAATTGGTAGCCGTTACCTCTAGGCGCTATGCTGGTGTGCCGGTCTCGGAAGTGTTTCCCTCGCTTTTCGGTTTGGTATCACTGAAATTTTCAAACGCCACTCCCCAGGAGATTGCCAGGCTCTGCGATGTCGTTTTTCTGGCTCTTCCGCACGGCGTTTCCATGGATATTGCTCCAGTCTTTATTCAGGCAGGTAAGAAAGTGATCGATCTTTCCGCCGATTATCGATTACGGGATCTGGCCACTTATGAAAAATGGTACGCCAAGCACAACAGTGCCGATCTTTTCGGGCAGGCGGCCTATGGGCTTCCTGAACTCTACCGGCAGAA
>JAKLES010000061.1 GCA_022711575.1 Deltaproteobacteria bacterium
GCCTCTTTTTCACTATCGCAGGGCAGACACAAGGCACCGGGAATTTTTGCATCCATGCAGGCAAGAATACTGCCACCATCAATCAACGTTATTTTTTCTGATTTATCCATTCCGGATTTAAGCGTTTGAACGTTCATGGATTGAATTTTACTTTGCTCAGACCCGGCAAATCCTGCTATTCCAAAAAATATTGCTATGGCAGCCACTAAAAAGAGAACTATGTTTTTCATCGCATCACCTATTCAAACGCGGGCACGGATCGCAGGCCCCATATTTCATACTGCTGGACAGCGTTCGGGTTTTTTAGTGCCGGATAATCTTTTTTCAGGAATTCGCGGACATTTTTCAGATCCACCTTCGCAAAAAACGGCGAGCTGTCATCGTGACACTGCATGCAGCCGTCCGGCCGGCCTTTGTAGCCATAAGTCCGCTTTTTGGAAAGCTCTGTCACACCATGCTCCACGCCATAGTAAAGCGTCCTTTGTTTCAGAGGCGACACCGAAAGCTTGTCTTTTTTCAATTCATAGAGCTGATCCGACACGTAGATGACGTTGGCAAAACCGGATTTGGAAAGCGCCTTCAGCATTTCAGTGATGTCGCAGTCCGAAACGACAGTCTGACGTTTTTCTTTTTTACCGTCGGGTAAATTGGCATTGATTGCCGTCAGGTTTCGCACCTGACGCGCCGCCTTCGCTACATAATAAAGCGGGATGGGGCGAATCTCACCGTTCTTCATTTTTTCGCCGAACCATTGCATGTGTTTGGGCACGACCGGCAGATATTTCTTCCCGCGCGTCTGCCAGGGAAGCCAGGGTTTGGGCGCAGCCTTGAGATAATCCTCGAGCCAGGAAACGCCGTCGAATTGGTCAACCATGTATCCGGTTTCCCGACCCGTGCTCATATCCAGAAGCGTCATCGCGCGAAGCGGCTGTGCCGTGACGTGGCAGCTTTGGCATGAAATCAGATAGGTGTGAAATACAGCGCCGGAAAGGAGCTTCGCGTGCGTCACCTGTGGATTCCTGGCGTGTTTGGTTGCGCCCTGACGGGTCAACGAATATTTTACCTCGGAATGACAACTAATACAGGTCCGCATACCGACGCCATCGAGATCATCCCGGACATGGCCGGTGAACGACTTTCCCTTGGCAATTTGATGAGCCAGGCGCTGTGTTTTTGCGTTTCCAACAAGCGGATGGCAATCGACGCAGGACAGGCCGGCTTTGATGTGAACATCACCGGCGGGCGTAAAGGACGTCCCGGTGTTTTTCGCTTCGCCTTCTGCGTGACATTGCAGGCAGTTTTTCGATGAAACGGATTTTTTAATCAGCCTGCCCTTCATTCGGCCGTCGGATGCAAACAAATTAGGGTCCAACCAGTTGTACGACACGACCGGACGCTTGGAGAGATCCCAGGATCCCTTGGTAAAATCGGAATGATCGGGACCGGCAACGGGATTACTATAGGTAAAAACGGCTCCTTTCACCGCACCTAGCCCCGCTCCTGCGGTTGCCGCCCAGCGGTAATTGCGCCGGTAAAGTTGCTCGTTTCTTTCCGTCATGCGGTAAGCGGATCTATGGCAGATGAGGCAATCCGCCTCGACGACGCCACTTGCGCGGAAGTGACTTTTTGAATCTGCAGTAAAACGTGAACTGTAATCGCCATCAAGTTGACCTTGGTTAGCGGCCTCTCCTGCAATCAGTGTTTTCGTTAAATCTGCTCTCCCCTGGGAATTGCGTCCATATTCCATGGGCCCGCCACCCGGATGACACGAACCGCAGGAGGGTGATTTGACCTTGTGTTTGGCGTTGTATTTGCCTGCACCGATCCAGTCATAGGTTGACAAATCCATCTGTCGGGTATTCGTGTTATTTTTGGCAGCGAGCCTTCCCGCCGCAGCCGTCGGCAGCCATGCGCCGAACATCCCCGGTGATAGAATCCAGGGTTTGGTCGCATCATATCCGTCTTTGATAACGTCAAAGCCCTGCTGAAAATGATAGCCGGACGTAATGGTGGAATAAGGATGGCAGGCGCCGCAGGTTTTTTTCGGACTGTAGGGATCAACACTGTTGAGCATTGCTGTGATTCTGTCGCCCTGCTCATTTCTTAGCCAGACGTCCTGATGTGACCATGTCAAAGCCGGCACAGACAACAGCACGATTAAAAAAATGATCATGACAAGATTTCTACGCATTTTTTTGCTCAACCCGGAAGGCATCGTCGGGATTCCTCGCATATGTGAAATTCCGACGATATGGTTCATTTACGGCTCCATTGGAGCCGATTCATCCTTCGACCACTCCTCCATGGACCCATCGTAGTTCTTAACATTCTGATAACCCAGCACTTCGCTTAAAATAAACCACCAGGCGCTGGCCACGCGGCCGGAATCGCAGTAAACAATGATTTCCTTAGCCAGGTCATTACCGACAACACCTGTGGCCATGTTTTTCAATACAGCAACATCTTTATAGGTAAAGCAGCACTGCTCCAGATGCTCACCGGGAGGATATTTATCGAAAACCTGGCCGGTCGGCAGATTCACCGCGCCTTTAATTCGACCAGCTTTAGCCACAAATGGAAGCTTCTGCTCACCTTTAAAGAAGGCCGGTTCGCGAACATCCACAATGGTCGCTTTACCGATCTGCCCTTTGACGTAGTCCTTTTTCACCAGCACGCCTTTGTTAAATTTACCTTTATAAGCTTTGGCTTTGGGTTTGACGATTTCCGCGGATACTTCTCTTTTCTCGCGTACAGCCCACTTTTCTATGCCGCCGGAAAGCACAGATACTTTCTGAATGCCAGCATATTTGAGCGTCCAGGCCACTCGTGTCACGTTTACCCGATCAGGACCGGTCCCTGTCGAGCTATAAACAACAATCGTAGTATCCGGCTGGATTCCGTTGGCGGAAAGAAGATCGATCAGGTCATCATCCGCCGGCATTTCATTTTGCAGACCGCCCTTGCCCGGCGCCCAATTGCCGTAAAAAATGCCGATAGCGCCCGGTATGTGACCGGTCTTGTAGTCTTCCACTTTACGAATATCGACGACGATGACATTGGGATCCTTCAGGCTCTTAGCCAGATCATCCGTTGAAAGAATTGGATTGAGCCCCTGGGCCATAACTGCAACCGGCAATAAAATGAACAGGAATACCAACAAAGTCTTCCACACTTTCAATGCTTTCATTCTTTCCCTCCTATCGGTTAATGGGTTTAGGAACAACGATCAAGCCTTCGTTAGCCTCGGAGCCATCTTTAATGAGCATTTCTTTTGTCAGGAAGCTCTTGCTCTCCATGTGACAGGTATCGCAATTCCGCGTGCGGTCTGTACGCTTGCGGATGTTGTGGGCGGGAGTATCCCAGTAATTGGGTAAGGCATCAAAATTTTCCATCGTGATGCCGGATGGAGCAAAAGTATCCCGCACCGTAGGAATCAGGCGCAGGGTGGTCAGTGTTTTCTTGTCCCGAGGACTGCGACCCAGCAATATCCCCGGACTGGCCGCGGAATGACCGCCGTGACAATCGTTGCAATTGCGATATGCCGCTCCTGAGTGGCAACCGTAACACGTCACTTTGCCCTCATGTTCACGGTGGGCGATTTGCGCCGTCATTTTGGCCTCATTGCCCGGCTTATGACAGTTTTTGCAGGCTGGACGCTGTTTGACTTCATTTTTAGATACATATGCCGTACCATCGCCGTGAAACTCCGCTTTTTTGTGGCAATCCATGCACAACATGCCTTTCTGATAATGAACATCGGGAGAACCGCCGTATTCACCGGTGTATTCGGGATAAACACGGCCGCCATGACAAAACGCGCAGGTCTTGCCCTCATCCTTTTTAACAAATTTATGTTTCGCGATCAGCCCGATGCTGATGCCGCCTACCGGGGCGCCTTTCACGTGGCAATCGCCGCAGGACGCGTGACAACTCCGGCATGATTTTTCAAACACTTTTTCATCGAAGGTTTTTAATTCCTCTTTCGAGAACCGGGGCATGACGCCTTGTCTTTGGCCTGCCGTTGTATAGTGCAGCGACTTGGCATAATTGTCGGCAACCTGTTTATGACAAACCATACAGGTGCGCAGATTGTCCGACGGTTTTTTCACCACTCCGTTATGTGCTTCTTCTTTTTTTATTTCTTTCGCGTTTCCTTTGTGGCAAAGGACGCATCCCATTTTGAAATGAGGATCTTTATTTAGAAGATCCTTGTCAACGACATATCCAAGGTACATTTCTTCCGGCCGGACCGGCGGAGGAGCTCCCGCTCACCCCTCCCCCGTACTTGGTGGCAAGGAGGGCGGTTTATGCATCGATTTCATCAGGGAATCATTGGTATGGCACATAACGCAACTATTCGTAACGGCAGCAAAGCTTACGCTGCTAAAAAACAGCAAGACCAGAAGAATTAGGAAGGAAATGAACTTTCGTTGGTTTCTCACAAAACCTCCCAAAGTTGAATTTCTGTTAAACTAACAAATAAGCGTAAACGTGTCAAACTCATTTAGTAAATTTTCGTTATACGTAATTGATGGACGACAAACACATATTCGGCCGTGACGCACACGCAGTTAAGCAATGTTGATATTATCTCGTTCGGGGAAAAGTGCAACAAGCGGGAGATGGATAATCCCCCGCTTGTTAATCATTTTGATGAACGATTAAAAATTTTATGGTGTCTTAAAGTCAAACTTATGGCACTGAGCGCAATAGTTTTCAGACTTTGCATGTTGATGGTGACAAAGATTACAGTCCAGATCCGTGCCGTAGTGGGGCGAAGTATGTGGATTAGTCGGTTTCACGTCTTTTGTTTTTTCAGCAAGCTTTGCGGTACTGCCATGGCAGGCCACACACTGCTCCATTGTCAGAGCCTCCGGTGTTTTGGTCTTTCCATGACATTTAACGCAATTAACATCCGCCAGAATATGATGATGACTGTTCGGCAGTTTGCCGGTTAGACTGAGATTATCCTTGTTGTGGCAGGCTTTGCAAGCCTCCCAGTTCATGGTTTTGGTGTCGGCGTGTTTATCGGGCAACATTTTCTTCTGAACATGGCAGGCAGAGCAATCTCCCCCTTTGACACTCGCCTTGGAAATATCCAATTTGGGCGCGGCCCAGAGAAGTTGGACCACCGCAAAGACAATCACCATGCTCAATAAAGTAACAATGCCCCTCATCGATTTCTTTTCAAGATGCTTTTTCATAGGCCTCCAGAATGATCCTCTTCAAAGAACACG
Organism: Deltaproteobacteria bacterium; assembly: GCA_022711575.1. Lineage (GTDB taxonomy): Bacteria > Desulfobacterota > Syntrophia > Syntrophales > Smithellaceae > UBA8904. Next base: position 5,238 of record JAKLES010000061.1, read on the forward strand.
AATAGCCGGGCGACGATACAGAGTGTCTCCCTGCTATTCCAAAAAATATTAACTCCAGTTCTTTTCGCCCGCAGCATTTTTACCCGCAATGCGTCCGAAAACAATACAATCCGCCATGGCGACACTGCCCAGACGCACAGCCCCATGGACCCCTCCGGTCACCTCTCCGGCGGCATACAATCCTTTAACAGGTTTAAAATCAAAACCCATTACCTGTGCGTTTTTATCGATCACCAGTCCGCCCATGGTATGATGAACCTTGGGCCAGAGTTTCGCGGCATAAAAAGGCGCCACAACGGTCGGTTTGGCGTCTTTGAAGATCATGCAGCCTAAATCGTCGTCCTGTCTCTTTTCCACAAAGGAATTCCAGCGGGCAACCTGCTCTTTGAATACGTCCACCGGCATATCGTAGGCTTTGGCTAGATCATCCAAGGTATCAAACTTCTTGATGGCTCCGATTCCCATGCCTCCCTTAAGCGCGTGAGGAACAACCTGTTTATTGACTGCATACGAATCGCCCATGATAACGGCAGGATTTCCCAGCAGAAGAATGGCATCAGCGCGTTCCTTACGGTTACCGGTTTCCTTGAAGAAGCGCTTACCCGTTTTGGGATTGACCATGAGACCATAGCCGACCAGAGGTTCACAGAACAACGGTGTATAGCCGAAACCTTTTTCATCCGGGCTGGTCCAGGGGCCCAGCTGGATCCAGTCCATCTGAACATCCATGGCGCCGCTTTGGCATGCGGCCAGCAAGGCTTCTCCGGTAGCGCCTGGATGGTTGGTGGATCCCAGCTTATCTGTAAGGCGGGGATCATGGATCTGACGAAGCGCGACATCATAGGAGAAACCGCCGGAACCCAAAACGATGGCCTTCCGTGCCTTGACAAAAGCTGTTTTCCCTGATTTGTCATCGGGGAATTTGTATCCCTTGAGGACTTCCATACCGACAATTCGTCCCTCTTTATTGGACAGAAATTTCACCACCTTGGTGCGCATCTGAATTTTCACGCCAATCTCTTTGGCCTTTGCCAGTTCCTTATTGACCACTTCCGATCCGGACTGATTGATCGTCCCATGAGCTCTTTTGACAGAGTGTCCGCCGTGAAAGTTAAGCTTTGCATACTTGCATCCCAGATAGGACTCGGTCCACTCCAAGGCGTCTTTGGCGCCATAAGCGACTGTCTTGGCCAGTTCCGGATGATTCAAAT
>JAKLES010000062.1 GCA_022711575.1 Deltaproteobacteria bacterium
CCGATGGTTTTAAAAAAGTCGCGCAGCGGACGTCCCGGACCGATTTCATAAACTCCAGTCGCGCGGGAAGCCAATGCCTGCATGTTATCCCGCCATAATACAGAATGAGAAAGCTGACTGACCAGGTTGCTGATCACGGCGTCAACGCTTGCGGCGTGAAAGGATCCCCGATAGTTGGAAGTCACATGAGAAGCGTTCTGGACATGAAATGATTGGCTGAAATCTTTCAGGGTTCCGGCAAAAGGCTCTTCAATCTTTTTCATAAAACGGCTGTGAAAAGGTGCGCTGACGTTGAGTTGAATGAACCGGTATGTTTTCGGAGCCGGAAATAATTCCTTGCATCGTTTCTCCGCTTCCGGCAAAGCGGCGGCTTCGCCGCTGATCACCACCTGATTGTCGGAATTGATATTGGCGACATCAACCGGCAAATCCGCAAGTCTGGCCTTCAAAGCCACGATGTCTATTCCTTCGGATATCACCGCAGCCATGGAGCCCACTCCCACCGGAACAGCTTCCTGCATCAATTTGCCACGCTGACGGACAATTTGTACCGCGTCGGCAAAGGGCATGACACCCGCGGCGACCAGCGCTGTGAACTCGCCCAATGAATGGCCGCCGAAATAGTCGGCTTTAAATCCGTACTTTTCAACAAGTCCTCGAAACATGGCCACTTCGGTGGTCACAATGCAGGGCTGCGTGTATTCAGTCAGGTTCAATCTAGCGTCTTCCTGAAAACAAATCGCCGCTAAATCTAATCCCAGGGTGTCTGCCGCTTCTTCATAGGTTTGACGACATACAGAAATTGAATCATGAAAATCTTTTCCCATTCCTTGCCTTTGGGAACCCTGTCCGGGAAAAACGGCCACTGTGCCTTTCATTTCGCTCATGTTTATTCCTCAAAATAACTTTTAAATGGAAGAAGTCACGCATTCTGTAAACTGAAGTTGACATTACAACGCTTCATGGTAAAAAAATATTAAAATGAAGATCAGGCTAAGTCAAGTTGAAATTATGCTGCATTTTTCAAGAAATAATTCATGATGATACTGGATAGAGAATTTTATAATCGTCCCACTTTGGAAGTAGCACGCGACCTTTTGGGGAAAAAACTAATCCGGCGGATTGGCGGCACGGAGTTATCAGGGATTATTATTGAGACGGAAGCCTATTGCGGAAAAGAAGACAGCGCCTGTCATGCACACCGCGGCCAAACCCTTCGCAATTCGGTCATGTTCGGCCCGCCGGGCTGCGCTTACGTATATTTTAGTTACGGCATGCACTATCTATTGAATTTGGTGACAGAAGATGAAGGCAACCCCTGCGCAGTGTTGTTACGGGCCATTGAACCACTTTTGGGTCTTACCGAAATGAAGGTGCGCAGAAAGCGTCACGGAAAAGAGCTGACCAATGGCCCCGCCAAACTGTGTCAGGCGCTGGCCATTGATAAATTTTTCAACGGCTGGGATTTGACAAAAGGCTCGCAGTTGTGGGTGGAAAACTACCAAAGGGTTGAATCTCAGGCTATCTTATCCAAGCCCAGAGTCGGCATTGATTACGCTTGCAAGAAAGATCGGGAATCCCTCTGGCGGTTTCTGATTAAATCCTAACCATCCTCAGCCTGTTTTTGATTTTTTTCCTCCAGATACAGTTCTAGAAATAATTTCCAACTGGCCAGGAAGAATGAGGCAATCACCGGACCGAGAACGAATCCGGAAAATCCAAAAACCGCGATACCTCCCAGCGTGGCCAGAAAGATTAACAGCGAATGCATTTGTATATCATTGCCCAACAAAATCGGGCGCAATAGATTGTCCACCAAGCTGATCACGATCGCTCCAAAAAGCAAAATAGTAATTCCCTGCCAGATATGCCCCAAAAGCAACATAATGATTCCCGCCGGCGCCCAAATGATCGCAGAGCCGATTGCCGGAACAATGGAAAAACCAACCATCAGCACACCCCAGACCACTGGATTTTCAATGCCGGTAATATAGAAAATCAGGCCACCCAGCAATCCCTGAATACCACCGATCACGAACGTAAACTTCAGGGTGGCCTTCGCGGTAACCAGAAATTCGGAAATAAACGTATTGATGTGACGTTGAGCGACCGGAATATAATGGCTGATGGTGTCAATCAGATGAGCTCCATCGCGCAGAAAGTAAAACAGGCAATAGAGCATCACCGCAAATTCAACGAGAAAAAGAATTGTATTCTCCGTGAAGGCGGAAAGATTCTTAACAATGAAATTGGTCACAGCTTTCAAAAGCTCGACGGATTTATCGGTTATGAATTGTTCATCCAGGTCAAAACGCGCCAGAAGCGGGTGCTGCCCCAAAGCGTTGAGCATTCCGGTAACCGAATCCATCCAGGAACTGCTGCTGGTATTGATCGAGTTATATATTTCAAGAGATTCGCCGACCAGCAAGGCGAGAATTAGACCGGTCGGCAAAATCAAGACGACCAACACCGCGCCAAGCGTGAGACAAGCGCACAGATTGGGACTTTTAAATTTTCGATGCAACCGTTCATATAACGGAGCAAAAATTGCGGCCAGTAAAACCGCCCAAAAAAGCGCAAAGAAAAAAGGCTTCAGAATATAACCGAAAAGGAGCGTAATGGTTCCCAGCAATAGAAATAGTATCATATTGGGAAACCTGGCAAACGGTTTATCAAACATGAGTCGCCTCCTAAGCGATCAGACACCCTTAAAAAAGCCGATGAAGTTTATTGCCCCTACGGTAAAAACGCAACCGCAACTGCTGGCGGATGAATATGGATTTCACATGAATCACGCGGTAGCTGTAACGGATATTTTTACCCAACCGTTCGGGATAAGCGGATGCCGGAATATTGAGTTTTGCGCTACTCGCAGCCACCTTTCGAAACAGGTTGATTTCTTTTCCGACGACACAAGCCCTGCCGTCTTTGACAGCATCCAGCATTGCCGGGCCTGATTTCTCACAGGCCGCATACGTCACGACCTTGCCCATGTGGTAGAGAGAATGACCGTCGCTGCCGCCGGTTATCGCTTTTTTGAGATTCACCCCCAAAAGCGCGCACCGTAAATTCCAACGATGAATATTCCCGGCATTTATGACTTCTATACCGTCAACGGATTCCAGAAGGCGTTCCAAACGGGCCTGTTCAAAATTCAGGTTGCAGATACCGGTGTAGGCCACACAGTAGGGGTGCGGGAATATCGTAACGGAAGGAAAAAGCTTTGCGCAATGAACAATCTCCTCCATGCTCAGCCGGGTTGAGCTCATGATATCGGATCCCAGCAAAGGTTTGATGTATTTGGAATAAAATTTTTTCAAATGCTGGGTTTGGTCAAAATACACCAGAATATGCGTGCCCTCGCGGGACGTAATTTCTATACCGGGAATACTTGGCACATCCTTGTATTTATTCATTTCCAGAGCGCCCCGGATATCATTATGATCCGTGATGGCGATACCGATCCCTAGAGCGCGCGCCCGCGCGGCAATCATCTTGACCGTGTCGCGGCCATCGGTGTAACAGGTATGAAAATGCATATCAAAAACGGCATGGTCTCTGCGCAAAAGAAGGATATCCGGTTTTTCAAAAAATATTTTGTTGTTCTCCGGCATGAAGGTGTCTTTTCTCTTTCATCTTGATCAATTGAAAAAACTTTGCAAATGTTTAGCACAGATCCACGACAATCTCAAACAGCGGCTGATAACCATTTGCGTGCAAAACCCTGACTGTGCTATGGGGAAAAGGTCAAGGAGGCTTGCTTGAAAAAAGATTTGACCTTGTTTTTAAAAGCCCTGAATTTTTCCGCAGAGAAGCATCGCCATCAAAGAAGAAAAGACACAGCGGCCTCGCCCTACATCAACCACCCGATACAAGTTGCCAACCTTTTATGGACCATTGGCGGGGTTTGCGACATGCTCACCATTATTGCCGCCATTCTTCACGATACGATTGAAGACACAGATACAACCCCTGAAGAAATCCGCGCCAATTTCGGCGACGAGGTTCTGGGATTGGTGCTGGAGGTAAGTGATGATAAAAATCTGCCCAAAAAGGAAAGAAAACAAAACCAGATAACTCATTCACCCCATTTGTCACGGCGCGCCAAACACATTAAGCTGGCGGATAAAATATGCAATGTCCGTGACGTCGCTTACGCGCCACCGGATCATTGGCCGCTGCGAAGAAGGAAGGAATACCTGCAATGGTCACAGGAAGTGATTGACGGTTTGCGGGGCGCCAATAAAATACTGGAACAACACTTTGATGACACACTGGCTTCAGCCATCCGGAAGCTTTCCGAGGAAAATAACGACGATCAATAAGCAGCTATTTGACCGTCATGCCCGCAACTTTATAGTGAAATTCGTAATCTTAACCGTCACCGTTAAAATTATAATTGACAACTGTCCAATTATGGATAAGTTACGAAAAAGATTGATGCCGAAAAGGCATCGCCGGAAGGAGACTATAAAATGCTGACAGTTACAGACAAGGCCCTGGAGGTCATTAAGGATTTTCTCAAGGATAAAAGTGGTGATGCAGCCATCCGTATCACCATGGCGATGGGTTGATCCGGGCCCTCTTTGGGCATGGCTCTGGATGAGCCTAGAAATGAAGACGAAGTGGTTGAGGAAAAAGGAACGAAGTTTGTTATTGAAAAAGATCTTTTTAGTCAGGCAAAACCGATTAACATTGATTTTATTACAACCTCCGGGGGCGCAGGCTTTAAGTTAACTTCAAACCTCTCTGCGGCAGGCGGCGGTTGCGGTTCTTGCAGCTGTTGAAAACTCTCGGGGGAGAATTTTCTCCCCCATTTTTTTGCATGATGATTGAAAGCGACCAAATTACAGAAAAGCTCGATGAAGCCGACGATCTGCTGAAGCAAGGAAAATACGAAGAAGCCATCACCTGCCTGGAGAATATTCATAAAACGTATCCCCGGGAAGAATCGATACTGCTCCGTCTGGCCTGGGCATCCTGGGACAAGGGGGATAAGGAACGTTCCATGGAATGCTGGGAAATCCTTGTGGATCGTGAACTCCAACGCAATGTTTTTACCGGCTTTGCGTATGATGAACTGGTGCGGATTTACAAGCAGGAATCTGCAATCGGGAAACTGGTTGCACTTTGCGAAAAAGCCGCTTTCGTTCAGCTACAGGATGTCGGATTGCTGGAAGAATTGGGGAAAGCTTATCTTCTGTCCGGCCAAAACGAAAAAGCCTGCGATGTCTTTAAAAAACTCACTTCGCTGGAGGCGGATAATCCTGTTTTTTACTGCCGGCTGGGTGAAGCCCTTTTGGCCACCGGGAAAACCGATGCGTGCGAAGAAGCCTATCGGCAGGCAAGCCTTATTGATCCTGACGAAGAGGACCGCTACCTTTTTCAGGCCGCTGATTTATACCGGAAGGGAGGCTATTTCGAAGCGGCCAAAAGACTGCTGAAAAAGTGCCTTGAAATTGCTCCATCCAATAGCTTTTACCATTGCGCCCTGGGAGATATCCTGGTCGCTCTGAAGCGGCCGGAAGACGCATTCATTGAGTACGAAAAGGCCTGCCGTTGCAATAACTCTCACACTGCAGCCTATTATAATCGTCTGGGAAATTCCCTGATGAAAGCGGGATTGTTTGCAGATGCGGTCAAAGCGTTTGAAGCCGCTCTTTCCTTTGACGCCTCAACGCCCTGTCGTCGAAATCTTGAGCAGGCCTATCAAGCCTCCGGTCCTTCCTCATTTCGTTCCACAAACACGTAGAGATGCCTTGCATCACGTAGGGGCGCGCCGCCAATATCACGCGGCGAAAAGATCCTGTAACCTCGCGTGCCCTATTTCATGCTTCGTGCCCTTCCTACTTACGGATTTTTTCCTTAAAGAGACGGTAGAAATCTTCATGTTCCGCCATTGCCTGGCCCAATATTTTTTCCACTCCGCCAATGTCACGCTTGTTAATAACTAAATTAACGCTTTTATTAAAGGCATGCAGAGAATCCATGGTAGCCAGCTTTTGGCTGACTAAAACGACATAACTCTTCCTGCGAATATCCATGTCCAGGTTTTCCAAATAACGAAGGACGTTATTCGTTTCCCATTCCCCGGCATCAAAATCCTCATCAATAAAAATAACACTAAAAACATGAAAACCCATTTGCTTAAAAGCTTCTTTATCTGATGCCGGCGTGACCGTTAAAAATCCCATTTTTTTTAACTCGCCTTCGACCAAATCCCGAATAACAGAATCCTGTTCACAGATCATGGCGGTTTGACTGTCCGGCCTAATATAACCAAAAGGCCTTTCTGAATAGTCTATCCTGTCAGCCGCCGTCATCACATCTGGTTTTCCTTCAGTCATTTAAGTCTCCTTATTTTCGTTTTGGGGAAAGGCTTAGTTTCTGGCCCGAAAACTTATCATTTTCTTTACCATACGAACGGTCAACCTCAAGCTTGGC
>JAKLES010000063.1 GCA_022711575.1 Deltaproteobacteria bacterium
GTCAACGTCACGGATGGGCTGAAACCCAATGGAAAATTAATCGTCAACACACCTAAAACACCCGAAGAAATCCGCAAGGAACTGAACTTTAACGGCACGGTCGCCACGGTGGACGGCACCGGCATCGCACGTAAAGAAATGGGAGTGCCCATTGCCAACACGACCATGATCGGCGCATTATTGAAAATCATCGGCGTCATGGAACTTGATGCTATGAAAGATGCGGTGGAACACCGGTTCGGAAGAATCGCCCAGAAGAATCTCAATGCGATGAAAAGGGCTTACGACGAAATCAAAATAATCAAATAAGAGGTAGTTATGACATTGAAATCTTGGAAGGAACTTCCCATTGGCTGCGTTGTTTCCGAGCCGGGCAGCGCCAGCGAGTATCATACGGGAAGTTGGCGGGCGCAACGGCCTATCTGGAACAACGACAAATGCATCAAATGCGGCATCTGTTATGTGTTCTGTCCGGAAGGATGCGTGCAGCAAAGCGAAGACGGCTTTTTCAAAGCGAACATGGATTATTGTAAGGGATGTGGTATTTGTGCGCACGAATGCTGGCCCCGCGCGATAACGATTGTGGAGGAGGGATAAAATGGGCAAGCGCTTAGGTATGGAAGTGGCAGTTGCCGTAGCGGAAGCCGTGGGGCTGTGCAATATAGACATGGCGGCCGTTTATCCTATCACTCCCCAGTCTCATATCGCCGAACATCTCTCTGATCTGGTCGCGGATGGTAAGATTGATGCGGAATTTGTGACGGTGGAATCCGAACATTCAGCCATGAGCGCCGTTATCGGTGCGTCCGGAACAGGCGCCCGTTCTTACACGGCAACCAGTTCGCAGGGTTTGATGCTGATGCATGAACTGCTGCCCATCGCTTCGGCAATGCGGTTGCCGATTACCATGGCCATTGCCAACCGGGCGGTCTCCGGGCCTCTGAATATTTTAAACGATCACTCCGATATCATGCCACAGCGCGATGCGGGCTGGATTGCGGTCTTTGCCGAAAACGGACAAGAAGCGATTGACCTGTCCATTCAGGCCTTCAAGATCGCGGAACACAAAGACGTCATGTTGCCGGTTTGCGTCAACATCGACGGTTTTCAGCTCACTCACATGGTTGAACCTTTGGAAATGCCCACGCAGGAAGAAGTGAATCAATTCCTTCCGCCTTTTGTGCCGCATGCGACATTGCATCCCGCAAAGCCGGTCACCATGGGCGCTTTTGCCATGTCTGATTACTTTACGGAAATCATGAAGGCCAAAGACGAAGCCGTCAAAAATTCCAAAAAAGTCATCCTGGACGTCTGGAACGAATGGGGTAAGTTGTTCGGCCGCAGCTACAAACCGGTGGAAACCTACAAAGCCGACGACGCAGATATTCTGATGCTGACGATGGGTTCAATGGGTGAAACCGCGCAAATGGCGGTTGATGAATTGCGCGACCGTGGTGTCAAAGCGGGTCTCGTCAAGCTGAGACTCTGGCGCCCCTTCCCATTTCCAGAAATCAAAGCAGCTGTGAAAAACGCGAAGAAACTGATTGTTACAGATCGCGCCGTTTCGTTCGGCGGCCCCGGCGGTCCAGTATTTTCGGAAATCAAATCTGCTCTTTTCGCCGATACCCGACGTCCGGCGATCTACAACTACATTATCGGTCTGGGCGGACGCGACGTGGCGGTAAACGAGTTTGCCGGCATGTTTGAAAAAGTTCTGGCGGATACCGGAAATGTGGCGGCAGACACCTATGAATTTTGGGGGGTAAGAGAATAATGAATATCGTAGAAAACTTTGATTTATATGCCCCGCGACTGATTAATAAAAAGGAACTGCTTTCCGCCGGCCACCGCGCCTGCTCCGGCTGCGCCGAGGTGCTGGCCGTGCGCTTGATGTGCAAGGCGCTGGGTGAAAACACCGTGATCGCCTCTGCAACCGGTTGCATGGAAATCGTCTCCAGCATGTTTCCCACCACGGCGTGGGAAGTGCCCTGGGTTCATGTCGCGTTTGAAAATGCAGCGGCCGTGGCGTCCGGCATCGAAGCCGGTCTCAAGGCGCTGCGTAAAAAAGGCAGGATTGACGATCGCTACGTCAAAGTGGTCGGCATGGCCGGCGACGGCGGCACGATGGATATCGGATTTCAAGCGCTTTCCGGCGCGATGGAACGCGGCCATGACATGATTTACGTTTGCTTTGATAACGAAGCCTACATGAACACGGGTATTCAGCGTTCCAGCGGTACGCCGATGGGCGCTTCTACCACCACGGCGCCGGCGGGAAAAGTCAGTTCCGGTCAGAAAACCTGGAAAAAGAACATGCCGGAAATTCTGGTCGCACATAACATCCCCTACGTAGCCACTGCATGCCCCAGCTATCCACTAGATTTCATCCGCAAGATTGAAAAGGCTAAAAGCATCAAAGGCCCTTCTTACATCCATTGCTTCTCCGCATGTCCGACCGGCTGGCGCTGCCCTTCGCATCAGGCGATTTCCATGGGACGGCTGGCTGTGGAGACGGGCGTATTTCCATTATTTGAAGTCGAACACGGTCATTATCACCTATCTCCGGATATGCCGAAGAAACTCAAACCGATCAAAGATTACTTCAAGGGACAGGGGCGTTTCCGACATCTGACGCCAGTCGAAATCGACATGATCCAGGAAAAAGTGACCACCGAATTCAAAAAACTCACGGAAAAAGCTAAATTTTTGAAGACAGGAACCGAATAAAAAGGTGACCCCTTTAAAGAATACTGAGGTGAATAAAGCATGTCAAAAGTCAGTGATACCAAGCTAAAGACAAAACAAATCGTCAAGAAGCACCGGGGCGATAAAAGCGCGCTGATTGCCGTGTTGCAGGATATTCAGGAAGCTTTCAATTATCTTCCCAAAGACGCCCTGACCGTGACAGGCAAGGCACTGGGCATTCCTATCAGCCGGGTTTACGAGGTGGCGACGTTTTACAATGCCTTCAGTCTGAAACCGCGCGGCGAACACATTGTTAAAATTTGTATGGGTACTGCCTGCCATGTTCGCGGCGCATCGGCCATCCAAGATAAAATGGAGCGGACGCTTTGCATCAAACCGGGTGAAACCACGGCGGATAAGAAGTTTTCACTGGAAACCGTCAACTGCGTGGGCGCATGCGCGCTGGGACCCGTCGTTGTCATTGATACGGAATATCACGGCCAGGTCACGATGGCCAAAGTGGATAAGATTATCGGAAAGCTCAAAGAGGGGGCGCAGCAATCATGAAAAAAATATCCAACGCAAAGGCCTTGCGCCGGGTTCAAGACGATCTGAAGCAAAACTACGACCCGAATAAAAAACTGGTTACGATTTGCGCCGGCACCGGCTGCCGCGGCTACGGCTGTATTAAAGTCAAGGAAGAACTCGAAGCGGAAATAGCAAAGCAGAAAATGGACGTGGAGGTCCGCGCCACCGGCTGTTTCGGTTTTTGCGAAAAAGGTCCGTTGGTCGTGGTTCATCCTGAAAAAATATTCTATCAGCAGGTTAAAATTAAAGACGTGCCGGATATTATTTCCAAAACCGTCGCCACAGGCGAAGTTCTTGAAAAACTGCTCTACCGCGATCCCCAGAACAATGAAACCGTGATGCGAGAAGAAGATGTTCCTTTCTATAAAAAACAGCACCGCTTGGTTTTCGGTTCCAACGGTATGATCGATCCCACACGGATTGAGGATTATCTCATCATCGGCGGTTATTCCGCGCTGGCCAAGGCGCTCACGGAAATGACGCCCGAAGGCGTCATCAGTGAAGTGAAAAAAGCAGGCCTCAGGGGACGGGGCGGCGGTGGATTTTTAGCAGGCACCAAATGGGAAAGTTGTCGCAGGGCGCCTGGCGAACCGAAATACGTCATCGGCAATGGTGATGAGGGTGATCCCGGCGCATATATGGACCGCAGCCTCATGGAAGGCAATCCACACAGCGTGATCGAAGGCATGATCATCGGTGCATACGCCATTGGGGCATCCGAAGGTTATATTTATGTGAGAAACGAGTATCCCCTGGCCGTCTTGCACCTGACGATGGCGATGGCTAGCGCCAAAGAAGCGGGACTTCTTGGTAAAAACATCTTGGGCACGGATTTTTCGTTTGATATTCACATCAACAAAGGTGGCGGCGCTTTTGTTTGTGGCGAATCTTCCGCTTTGTTTGCTTCCATTGAAGGACGCGCCGGCGAACCGCGCGCCAAATACATCCACGCCGTAGAAAAAGGTCTGTGGGATAAACCCACCTGTCTTAATAATGTGGAAACCTGGGCCAACGTTCCGATCATTATCAACCAGGGCGCTCAAAGCTATGCCTCCGTGGGAACGGAGGGCAGCAAGGGAACGAAAATCTTCTCGCTGGTCGGCAAGATCAACAACACGGGACTCATCGAAGTGCCGATGGGCATGACGCTTCGCGAAATCATCTACGATATGGGCGGCGGCATCCCCAAAGGTCGCAAATTCAAGGCCGTGCAAACCGGCGGTCCTTCCGGCGGCTGTATTCCGGAGAGCCTTCTGGACCTGCCGGTGGATTTCGATAAGCTTTATGAAGTCGGGTCGATGATGGGCTCCGGCGGCATGATCGTCATGGACGACCGCTCCTGTATGGTGGATGTCGCCAAATATTTCCTGGGCTTTTTGCAGGAGGAATCCTGCGGCAAGTGCATTCCCTGCCGCGAAGGCGTCCGCCGCATGCACGAAATTCTGGAAGACATATGCGCAGGCAAAGGCAAGGAAGGTGATGTGGAGCTTCTGGAACATATCTCGACTGGCGTCGCCGACGGCTCACTGTGCGCTTTGGGCGGCAGCGCCCCCAACCCGGTGCTCAGCACCATTAAATACTTCCGCGAGGAGTATGAAGCTCATATCAAGAATCACCGCTGTCCGGCGGGCGTCTGCAAGGCGCTCATTACGTACAGCATCAATCCCGACAAGTGCACCGGCTGTGGCCTGTGCATCAAGGTCTGCCCCACGCAGGCGACCAGCGGTGAAAAGAAGAAGCCCCATGCAATTAATAATGACCTTTGCACCAGATGCGGCGCATGTATCGAGAGCTGCAAATTTGATGCAATAACCGTTGAATAAAAGGTAGGGTAAACGATGGTAAATTTGATTATTGACGGCAAAAATGTAACAGCAAAAAAGGATACGATGGTGCTCGAAGCGGCCCGCAGCGCGGGCGTGGATATTCCCACCCTTTGCGCCCATGAGGCTGTGTCTCGTGCCGGCTCGTGCCGACTTTGCGTGGTGGAAATTAAAAAGGGAAACCGGACCCGGATTGTCACCTCCTGCCTGTATCCCGTGGAAGAAGGTTTGATTGTCAATACAAAAACAGAGAGGGTTTTGAATGTCCGCCGCTTAGTACTGGAACTGCTCCTGGCCCGTTGCCCGAGATCGGAAGTTCTGCAGAATCTGGCCAAGGAACTGGGCGTAGATCCTCAGCCACGGTTTTTGCCTGATACGGATAAAGGCAAGTGCATTTTGTGCCGCTCCTGCGTTCGCGTTTGCGAAGAAGTCGTCGGCGTAAGCGCCATCGGTATGTCGGCGCGCGGTTCGCATAAAACCGTTGGAACACCTTTTAAGGAAACGTCGTCTGTTTGCATCGGCTGCGGCGCCTGTGTTTACGTTTGCCCCACCGGACATATTGTTATGCAAAGCACAGGAGATAAAAGAAAGATCTGGAAACGCACGTTTAAGATGCAGACCTGCGAGAAGTGCGGCAAGTATTTCGCGCCCGTGGATCAGTTGAAATTCATCAGCAAGAAAACAGGCGTGCCCTACAATGAGCTGGCGGTTTGTACAGAGTGCCGTTAGGCTTTAGCCTATTTATAATGAATTTAAAAAAAGCTCCGCATCTTGTGATGCAGGGCTTTTTTAATGTCACCTTTTTGATAAAACCCATCCCTCCGATTCTTGCTTCTTGTCCCGTCTTAATCGGGTGAATTTAACCTAAAAAATGGGTAAATGACCATGTTTTGAGCAAGCCACTGGCTCCTTTTATTTGTAAGGTCATGATATGATATGCCAATTAATCATCTTGTTTTACGGTATAAAACATGCATTATTATTGCATCGTTTCAAAGAGACAAATCATCTGAAAAGGTTGATATGATGCATGAATAAGACGAAATTGGGGCCGGCCCTAATAACTGTGTTGATCCTGCTGTGCCAGGCCGTCGGGCCAGCGGATGCGGCTCAGTTGATGTATATACGGGTAGGTGAATATGAGTCTATGACACGCCTCGTTTTTGAATTCGATGGCAGGGTCAAGTTCAAAGGGCCGCAGA
>JAKLES010000064.1 GCA_022711575.1 Deltaproteobacteria bacterium
TTGTCCGAACGGAAAATAGAAAGACGTGGCCGCTCCGATGTCCCCGTGAGTTTGCCCCTTACTCTTTTCTCTCTTTTATCTCTAATTTTTAGTGTCTTTTTGGAAGCCAATGTTCCACCTCTTTAAGGCAATATAATTTTTTTAATCTTATTTAAGCCCCTGCCGACTTACCGGCTTTACGCCGAATATACTCACCTACATATTTGATGCCTTTGCCTTTGTAAGGCTCCGGTTTTTTCAGTGACCGAATTTCCGAGGCCACCCGGCCGACAAGTTCCTTATTAATTCCAGAAACAACGAGATTAACCTGTTTATCAACTTTCACATCGATTCCCTTGGGAATAGTATATTCCACAGGGCTTGAGTAACCCAAAACAAGTTTCAAAGTCGATCCGGCAATTTCCGCACGATAGCCGACCCCGGATATTTCCAGTCCCTTTTCAAATCCGGTGCTGACACCGGTTACCATATTGTTGATCAATGTCCTGGCTAATCCATGATATGACCGGACAAGGCGATCATCTGATTCTCGCTCGATGGCCAAATTATTATCGGAAACGACCATCGTAATGCCATTCGGCAATTTCGAAGATAACGTGCCCTTGGGCCCTTCGACTTTAACAATACCGTCACTTTGGCTTATTTTTACATTCTTGGGAAAAGTGATCGGTTTTTTACCTATTCTCGACATGAACAAGAACTCCCGTTTAAAATATCAATTTAATTACCAAACTTTACAAAGAATTTCACCACCGACATTGGATTCTCTGGCTTCCTGATCAGTGATAACACCGCGGGAAGTTGAAAGAATTGAAATGCCAAAACCATTGAGCACTTTCGGAATGCTATCAGCAGCAACGTACACTCTGCGCCCGGGCTTGCTGACTCTTTTGATGTCGGTAATCACCGTACGTTTTGCGTCCGGATATTTAAGGGTGATCTTCAGCATCGGATGGCCCTTTTCATCCTTCACAACATCATAATTGTTGATATATCCAGCCGCTTTCAAAACTTTGGCAATATTCATATTCATCTGCGACATGTAAACATTGACATGCTTGAAACGAGCTTTGTTCCCGTTTCGAATTCTGGTCAGCATATCGGCAATAGGATCAGTCATCCCCATGCTTTTTCTCCTTAAACTAAAATTACCAACTTGATTTTATCACACCGGGAAGCTCACCCTGTAAGGAAAGTTTCCTCAAACAGATTCTACACATTTCAAATTTTCTATAATACGCTCGAGGTCTGCCACAAATCTGACAGCGATTATATTCCCTGACCGAAAATTTCGGTTTCCTGTTTGATTTTGCTATTAATGACTTTTTTGCCACGCGAAATTCCTCCGGAGCTTCCTCGTTTAATTCTTGAAGGGGACACCCATCAACTTCAGCAACACACGGGCTTCGTCATCCGTCTTTGCCGATGTCACAATGGTAATATTCATTCCCTTGACCTTTTCGATTTTGTCATATTCAATTTCCGGGAAAATGATTTGCTCATGAAGACCAATGGAATAATTTCCCCTGCCGTCAAACGCGCTGGGCGATATTCCCCGAAAGTCTCGGACTTTCGGCAACGCTACGTTCACCAGGCGGTCAAAAAATTCGTACATCACTTCTTTTCTTAAAGTGACCGAACAACCAATCGGCATGCCCTGACGGAGTTTAAATGTTGCAATGGATTTTTTTGCTTTGGTGATCACCGGCTTTTGTCCCGTAATCATCGCCATTTCCTGCACGGCGCCATCAATAATTTTCACATTAGAAATGGCCTCACCCAAACCCATATTGACAACAATCTTCTCCATCTTCGGCACTTGCATGGGATTTTTGTAGTCGAATTCTTTGACCAGAGCCGGTACGACTGTCTTTAAATAATATTCCTTTAATCTTGCCATTTTTTCTTAACCCACATCGATAACGTCATTACATTTACTGCAGATACGAATCTTCTTGCCATCCTCGAGGATACGATTTCTGATCCGGGTCGCTTCCTTGCATTTACCGCAAATAATGCTGACCTTGGAGACATCCAGCGCCGCCTCTTTCTCCACGACACCACCTTTGCTTTTTTGATCAGGTCTTTTATGCTTCTTGATCACGTTGATTTTTTCAACAACCACTTTATTCTTCTCGGGTATAGCTTTCAGAATCTTACCGGTCTTTCCTTTGTCCTTACCGGCAAGAACTTTAACCATGTCTCCTTTTTTCAATCTGCCTAAACTCATTTTTCCCCTCTTCAAAACAGGCTTACAAAACCTCTGGCGCCAGTGAAATAATCTTCATAAACTGCTTTGCTCTCAATTCACGGGCAACAGGTCCAAATATCCTTGTCCCAATCGGTTCCATCTGATTACTAATGAGAACAGCAGAGTTATCATCAAATTTAAGATAAGAACCATCCGGCCGCCTCACTTCTTTCACGGTGCGGACGATGACGGCTTTCATCACATCGCCTTTTTTCACTTTGGAATTCGGAATCGCCTCTTTCACGGCAACGACGATCACATCGCCCAGGCTCGCATAACGCCGCTTCGAACCGCCAAGCACTTTAATACAAGCGACTCGCTTGGCGCCGGAATTGTCGGCAACATTTAAAATTGTCTGCATCTGAATCATAAAATAAACCCCACTATAACAAGCTACTTGCCTTGGAAGGCCAATTTTCTATTTCGCTCTCTCCAGAATTTCCAGCATCCTCCAGCGTTTGTCTTTACTCATCGGTCGCGCCTCAATGATTAATACAGTATCCCCCATCTTACATTGATTCTGTTCATCATGGGCCTTGTATTTAACATGCCTGCGGATATATTTATGAAACACAGAGTGCTTGACCAATCTTTCGGCTTTCACCACAATGGTTTTATCCATCTTATCACTGACGACCACACCCTTAATCGTGCGCTTGTTGCTTTTTTCAGCCATATTAACCTGCGGCCTCCTTTTCCTTCAGCACCGTTGCGATACGGGCAATGTCCTTACGCAGGCGGCCCAGCGTCGCGGTTGATTCGAGCTGACCCGATGCATGCCGAATCTTCAACCGAAACAGTTCTTCTGCCAATTCACTATTTTTCATTTGAAGCTCGTTAATACCGAGACCTCTGACCTCACTAATTTTCATCAGATATCTCCCTTGATAAAAACTTTGTCGAAATGGCCAGTTTATGCGATGCCAGGCGAAACGCCTCTTTGGCTACTTCTTTGGTTACGCCTTCCATCTCATAGAGAACCGATCCGGGCTTTACCACCGCTACCCATCCTTCCGGCGCTCCTTTACCTTTACCCATTCGAGTTTCAGCAGGTTTTTTCGTGATGGATTTGTGCGGAAATACCCGAATCCAGATTTTACCACCGCGTTTCACATAGCGCGTCATCGCAACACGCGCAGCTTCGATCTGCCTTGCGGAAACCCATCCGCATTCAGCCGCCTGTAATCCATAGTCGCCAAAGGCAATGGTGCCCCCTCTGGTTGCTTTTCCTCCCATGCGGCCTTTCTGCAATTTTCTATATTTTACCCGTTTTGGCATTAACATAATTTAAAACTCCCGTTGTCCTTTACAGCGATTTCCCCTGGTCCAGAAAATTCCTTTTGGATTCATGACTGTTTTTCATTCTTTGTGGGCAACACTTCTCCATGAAAAATTAAAACTTTAACTCCAATCAAACCATAAGCCGTATGAGCTTCAATAAAACCGTAATCGATATCGGCCCTCAGGGTATGCAACGGAACACGTCCTTCACGATACCATTCCGAGCGGGCAATTTCAGCCCCGCCGAGTCTCCCGGAACAGGTTATTTTAATGCCTTTGGCGCCAAACTTCAGGGCGTAACCGACGCATTTCTTCATTGCGCGGCGGAAAGCCACGCGTCTTTCCAATTGCATGGCGACATTCTCGG
Source organism: Deltaproteobacteria bacterium (assembly GCA_022711575.1). Classification (GTDB taxonomy): domain Bacteria; phylum Desulfobacterota; class Syntrophia; order Syntrophales; family Smithellaceae; genus UBA8904. The sequence continues at coordinate 3,900 of JAKLES010000064.1, forward strand.
CTACCAACTGGGCATCCGTTTCCGGTTTTCGGACTTCTAAAATATTGATAATAATTTCAGCCTGCGAAAATTTTTCAATTTCCGCTTTGAGTTTTTCTATTTCCGATCCCTTTTTCCCGATGATGACACCCGGCCGGGCCGAATAAATATTCACCTTGGCTTTATTCGCTGCCCGCTCAATTTCGATATGAGAAATACCGGCATGATATAGCTTTTTCTTAAGGTAATTTCTGACCTTTAAGTCTTCAAGCAACATCCCACTGTAATTCTTTTCGGCAAACCATACGGACTGCCACTTTTTGATGTAGCCTAATCGTAATCCTACCGGGTTAACCTTCTGACCCAATATCGTTCCTCCTTACTTTTCATCCACAACAACGGTGATATGTGACGTTCTCTTCTTAATTCCTGCCGCTCTTCCCTGGGCTCTGGCCCGCCATCTTTTCAACGACGGTCCCTGGTCCACAAATATCTCTTTAACGTAAAGCGTGTTTTCGTCAATATTAGGATTCTGGGCCGCGTTAGCAACCGCTGACTTCAACACCTTGGCAACGATACCCGCTGAGTACTTCCTGGTGTAAAGCAGGATATTTCGCGCTTCCTGCACCTTCTTGCCTCGAACCAGATCAACAACTAGTCGAACTTTCTGCGGCGACATCCGAATATATTTTGCTACTGCTTTTGCTTCCATATCTCATCAACTCCAAGGCTGTCCGTTTGCGCGACAATAACTACTTCTTAACCTTTGTTTTCCGATCACCGGAATGAGAATAAAATGTCCGAGTGGGTGCGAATTCGCCCATTTTATGACCCACCATATTCTCTGTCACATAAACTGGAATGAATTTTTTCCCGTTATGCACCGCAAATGTGTATCCGATTAACTCGGGTGTTATGGTTGAACGCCGCGACCAAGTCTTAACTACATTCTTGCTGCTTTCGGCTTCCATTTTTCTCACCTTGGTCAGCAAACTTTCTTCTATATAAGGACCTTTTTTGATCGAACGTGCCACGTTTTTTTAACCTCTTCTCTTTACGATATATTTATCCGTTCTTTTGTTCTTTCTTGTTTTATGTCCCTTGGTTGGAACACCCCAAGGCGTACATGGATGACGGCCACCGGATGACTTTCCTTCGCCACCGCCCATCGGATGATCCACCGGATTCATGACAACCCCACGCACATGGGGCGTCTTACCCAGCCAACGGGTGCGCCCCGCTTTACCGATACTGATATTTTCATGATCATTATTACCGACCTGACCAATTGTCGCCATGCATTCAATGAATACCTTACGGACTTCACCGGACGGAAGTCTCACTTGGGCGTAGGTTCCTTCCTTCGCCATCAGTTGACCATAAGTGCCCGCAGAGCGAATCAATTGCGCCCCGCGTCCGACTTTTAATTCCACATTATGAATCAAGGAACCGAGAGGAATATACTTCAAGGGGATGGCATTTCCCGGCTTGATATCCGCCTTTGCGCCACTGATCAAAACATCGCCGACATTGATCTGCGCCGGCGCCACAATATATCTCTTTTCACCATCACGATAGTTAAGCAGCGCAATTCTGGCCGACCGGTTCGGATCGTATTCAATAGTCGCCACTTTGGCCGGAATGTCCGTCTTATTACGACAGAAATCAATCATCCGATATTTACGTTTGTGACCACCACCGATATAACGCGCCGTGATCCGGCCATAACTATTGCGACCGCCTGTTCTCTTGATCGGCTTTAAAAGGCTTTTGACCGGCTCAGTTGACGTAATCTCTGCAAAATCAGAGACACTCTGGAATCTCCGGCCGGGCGATGTTGGTTTGTACTTGATAATTCCCATTTACTTAATCCTTAAATCGTTCTATACGCCTTCGGCGACTTCAATACGGCTGCCTTCAGCTAAAGTCACAATTGCTTTTTTCCAGGAACTTTTCTGCCCCATGACCTTTCCCATTCGTTTCTTTTTGCCTAAAACATGAAAGACACGTACATCTGTAACTTTTACTTTAAACAACTTTTCCACCGCATTGCCAATCTCAACTTTGTTGGCCTTGCGATTGACTTCAAAGTGATACTTATTCGCCGTTTCTCGGTCAAGGTTACTCTTTTCCGTAATTAATATCTTTTTAATAATCTGATGCAGTTCCATTATGCCAGCAATGCCCCCTCGATCTTTTTTATAGAGGGTTCAAGAAGGACCAGATGCTCATAT
>JAKLES010000065.1 GCA_022711575.1 Deltaproteobacteria bacterium
TGATTATAGTGGTTGAACATTCGTTGCGCTGGGTCCTTTGTTACCCTGTTCAACATCGAAACGAATTCTCTGACCCTCATAAAGAGTTTTAAATCCGGTCCCGGAAATGGCACTATAATGAACAAAGACATCTCCGCCCTCATCGTTTTCAATAAAACCAAACCCCTTCTTCTCGTTAAACCATTTTACTTTTCCTTCTGCCAATGCTAAAAGTCCCCCTTTCAAATATTTGTTTCTTCCGGTTAAAAACCCTCAGAAACTAAAAAAACCGCACGAATTCTTTTCATGCTTGAAGAATTCCCTGCGGTTAATTTTTCTTTATAAAACAATCTCAACACTAAAAATTCCCAGCAAAAACCGTTTATCTCTTGTGCAACCAGTCTCTACATCGTAACATTGGCTCCGACCATAACACCATTTTCATTAAAATCAAGCTTTTTTTTCATGAATATATTTTCTCAAATGCTCTGCTAGCTGAGCTTCCTGTCCAGTATAGAAATGATCCGTTGCCCGAAGTATTGTCAATCTTGAATGAATATATTCGGCTTTTTCTCTTAAATCATCCACATCACAAAACGGGTCACGATCTCCGCAGATTATTATTTCTACAGCGTTTTCCAGTCCGTTCCAATCAAAATCAAAATATTTTTGTGGTGGAGAAATTAAAATTGTGGAACTGATTTGAGAAAGTTTATCCCTGAGCAGACGGCAACAAACCCAGGCACCAAACGAATAACCTGCCAGAGTAATTTTGTTGATGCCTTGACTTTTAATAAATTCACAGGATGATAAAATATCCTGTTTTTCTCCCCTCCCCTCATCATATTGGCCGGTGCTATCTCCGACACCGCGAAAGTTAAAACGCAATGTGGAATAGTTACTGGATGAAAATACATCTCGGATTGTTTCCACTACATTATTGTACATAGACCCGCCCATCAGCGGATGCGGATGGCAAATCACGACACCGGAATCTCCCGACGCACGGCACCATAGCCCTTCACTAACCAGCAAACCGTTTTTCCAGATGACTTTTTCTTCGTCTTGCATGGCACCTAAATCTCGCCCGTGCGATGACATGCGCACAATCCTCTTTCCCGGTAAGGCCTCAGTTGTGGTATCAATCTATTGCAAATGTCTATTTTATAGACGCAGCGATTTCTAAAGTTGCAACCCTGATCGCCTATTTCCCCGGCCTCGCCCTGAATCATCATTTCCCGTTTTTTCTTTTGCGGATTGCAAGACGGCATGGCTGCCAACAGCATTCGGGTGTAGGGATGAAGCGGGGTCTGATATAGATTATTTTTATCCGCAAGCTCAACAATGCATCCTAGATACATCACCGCAATTCGATCGGAAACATAGCGGATGACATTGAGGTCATGAGAGATAAACAAATAGGTTAATCCAAAATCTTTTTTTAAATCTTTGAGCAGATTTAAAATTTGCGCCTGAATTGATGCATCGAGCGCTGAAACCGGTTCGTCGGCAATGACCAGCGCAGGCTGAAGCGCCAGTGCGCGCGCGATGCCGATGCGTTGCCTCTGCCCGCCGCTGAATTCATGCGGATACCGTTTGGCCTGTTCATGACTCAAGCCGACTCGGGTCATCAGTTGTGCCGATATTTCCCTGTTTTGCTTACGTCCAGCAATCTGATGAATATTGAGCGGCTCCTGGATAATACTGATCGCTGATTTTCGAGGATTAAGAGACGAATATGGATCCTGAAAGATCATCTGCACATGACGACGGTAAGTTTTTAAATCATCGTAAGAAAACGCAAAGATATTTTGATCTTTAAAATAGGCCCTGCCAGCGTCCGGTTCCTCCAGTCTCATGAGCAGCCTTGCCAGCGTTGACTTACCGCAGCCTGATTCGCCGACCAGCCCCAGCGTTTCCCCCTCAAATATTTGAAGATCAACACCATTTACCGCCCGGACAATCCTGGACCGGTTTTGCAGGAATCCGCCGCCTAGAACATATTTTTTCCCCAGCTTTTGAATATCAACCAAGACAGACGCCATAAAGATGCATTACTCTTTCATTTTACTATTCTTTGGGAAACAAAGCAGGAAACAAAATGACCGTTTTCAATTTCCAGTAACTCCGGTTTCCGGACACGACATTCGTCCTCGGCCAGCACACAACGCTCAAAAAAACGGCAGCCGGGTGGAAGATTATAGAGACTGGGAACCGTCCCGGGAATCGTTTTTAAATAGGCTTCGCCGTTCGCCTCCGTATCGGCGCACCCGGATGGGCGGGATTCGATCAGACCACGGGTATAAGGGTGCTGTGGTTGTGAAAATAATTTTTCCACCTCAGACATTTCGACAACCTTGCCCGCATACATCACCGCCACCTTTTGCGCCGCTTCGGCGACAATCCCCAGGTCATGCGTGATCAGGATGACCGCCATATTGTTTTTTTCTTTTAGATCAGAAATTAAATTTAAAATCTGCGCTTGAATTGTTACATCCAGCGCTGTGGTCGGTTCATCCGCCAGCAGCAACTGGGGACGACAGGACATGGCCATAGCAATCATGACGCGTTGACGCATACCACCGCTCAGTTGATGGGGATAATCTTTCACCCTTCTTTCAGGCTCGGGAATGCCGACTTCTGCCAAGAGCCTCTCACTCAGGAACAGTGCCTCTTTGGCTGGAACATGTTGGTGCAGACGGATCGCCTCCGCAATTTGCTCGCCTATGCGCAAAACGGGATTGAGCGACGTCATCGGTTCCTGAAAGATCATGGCGATATCTCTGCCACGTTTTTCACGCATCTCGTCTTCGGATAAGGATAACAAATTCTGACCACTAAACAACACCTCGCCTCCGGCAATTCGACCATTGGCCGGAATCAATCTCATCATGGAAAGTGCCAGCATTGTTTTGCCGCATCCCGATTCCCCTACAATGCCCAGAGTTTCACCGGTGTTCAATATCAGAGAAACGCCGTCAACCGCCTTGATGACACCCCTGGCCGTAGAAAATACCGTTTTTAAGTTTTTAATCTCCAAAAGCGTTTGCATGGTTATTCTTTTATACGCTGTTGCAGATATTCAACAAGCAAACGTACCGTTACACCTGATGCGCCCTTTGGAATATAGGTCTTATCTTTTTTTGCCCAAGCAGGACCTGCGATGTCCAGGTGCACCCAGGGGTAATTGCCCACAAACTTGCTTAAGAATGCGGCAGCCGTGATCGCGCCCCCCGATCGCCCGCTGCTATTCTTATAATCGGCAATATCGCTTTTAATCAATTCGGAATAACTTTCCCATAACGGCAGTTCCCATACCAGTTCGCCGGTTATCTGAGCCGCTTGATTAATCTCTTTTTTCATCTGTTCATCCGTTCCCAACATGCCGATTACATCTTCGCCCAACGCCACAATGCACGCACCGGTCAGGGTGGCGATATCAATGATGGCCGCCGGTTTATATTTGGATGCGTAGGAGAGGGCGTCGGCCAGAATCAGCCTTCCTTCTGCGTCCGTGTTCAGCACTTCAATTGTTTTACCGGAATAGGATTTCAAAATATCTCCCGGTTTTAAGGCACTGCCGCCGGACATGTTTTCAGTGGCTGGGACTAGACCGACGATGTTGATCGGCAGCTTTAGATCCGCCGCTGCCATAATTACTGCCATAACCGCTGCGCCGCCGGACATATCTGTTTTCATCTCGTCCATTTTTTCCGCAGGCTTTATGGAAATACCGCCGCTGTCAAAGGTCAAACCTTTACCAACCAGGGCAATCGGCGCAACCCCTCTTTGACCACCGGTGTATTCCAGAATAATGAATTTCGGCGGTTGATTGCTGCCGGAGGCAACACCCAGCAGAGCATTCATGCCCAACGCTTTCAGCTTTCCCTTATCCAGCAAACGGCAGGAGACGTTTTTTCTTTTTGCGATTTTTTCGGCATGGGTGGCCATAATCGACGGCGTCATTTCATTGGCAGGAGCTGAAATGAGATTGCGAGCAAAGTAAACGGCGTCCGTAATGATTTTCGTTTTTTTGATTTCATCTTGTAGCACGGAATAATCTTTAGTATCAGCAACAATCTCCAACAGTCGCATTTCATGGATCTCATCGCGGCCGACGGTTTTATAAGGCGTGTATTGATACAGTCCCAGGATTGCCCCTTCTGCAACGGCGGCAATAACTTTTTCTTTTTGATCCGGCATTGGATTCCAGTCAAAAGATGTCGCCGCGTCTTTAATATTCAAGTCTCGCAGATGCTGCATGACTTTTGCAAAAGCGTTTCGAATTTTTTCCAAATTCAGTTCACTTTTCCTGCCCAGACCTACCAGCGCAATTCTGTTTGCCAACAGTAAGCCCCTGGTATAAATCACAGATACTTGCGATGGCTTAGCCTTAAAATCGCCGCTTTTGATGATGTCGCCCAGCAGTCCTCCGGTTTTCTGATCAGCACTTGAAACTAACTTCGAAAACGTCTTTTCATCTTCGTAAAAGGCCAAAATAATTGCTTGAGTTTTTGTATCGAGAAGATTTCCTTTTTTAACTGTAATATGCACTTTAGCCTCCATAGTAGAATCTAAACTATCAGTAAAATTGAGACACTGTCAGGGTTTCATGAAAAACAATCTGACATGGCACCATAAAACTTTAATCTATGCGAGTTTCACTGTATATGAAAACTTGAATAACATATCAATAAGAAAAGTTTATTATGTTGGCCTCGTTAAGAGTCTCATCAACTTCTAGTGAAACTACACAAAAATTATACAAAAGGGAAGATGTTGCGAATGAATGACAATTGCAACCGAGTGATTTTTTGGAGGCGGCAATCGGATTCGAACCGATGAATAACGGTTTTGCAGACCGCTGCCTTAGCCACTTGGCTATGCCGCCATAAAAAAATGGAGCGGGCGAACGGATTTGAACCGTCGACGTCTACCTTGGCAAGGTAGCACTCTACCACTGAGTTACGCCCGCTCATTTAAGAACGCGGGTGAATATAACAAATAGACTCATCTTGTCAATAGAAAAATGAACAAACGTTGATGATTCATTTTTTTATATCACCGTCGCACACATGAAAGTCGAAGTCACTAAGCCCCTAAAATGTCATTTCTTTTCCGTCCCCCGATAAAACTTAATAAAGTAATCTATGCCCGAATAAATCGTCAGCAAAAAAGCTACATAAAGAACGATCGTGCCCACGAAATGCGCATCCATACCCAGAAAAGGATAATGAATCATCAGGGCGGTCACGGCAAAGATTTGTGCCAGTGTTTTTTGCTTTCCAAGAATACTGGCCTGAATGTAAATTCCCTCCGAGGACGCGATGCTGCGGATGCCGTCTACGATCAAATCTCGCATGATCATAATAACAACAATCCAGGCATCAATCCGACCAATGGGGATCATCAGGATCATGGCCGAATTAACAATCAATTTATCGGCCAGCGGATCCAGAAACTTACCCATCGTTGTGATCATATTGTATTTACGCGCGATAAACCCGTCCGCGAAATCCGTAATAGCGGCCAGGACAAACAAAGCGGCCAACACCAGAGACCAGAAAGGACCGGGCGATGCCAGCAGTAAAAACAAAAAAGGTACCACGCTGATTCGGGCCATGGTTATGCTGTTAGGCAGGTTAAATATTTCACGTCTTTCATTCATTTTTATATCAGCCGATCCGGCAATAATATTTCAAAAAAAATTAAAGTTACTTTTATTTTTTCGGCACTTTTTTCCAATCTTCCAAAAACAAAGCAATGCCTTTATCCGTCAGGGGATGCTGTGCCAGTTGCGTGATGACTTTAAAAGGAATCGTGGCAATATCGGCACCCATTAAGGCGGCATCCAGAACGTGTTTAGGATGACGGATACTGGCTACAATTACTTCCGTGTCATACTCATAGTTGTCGTAAATATCCAGAATTTGCTGTGTCAG
>JAKLES010000066.1 GCA_022711575.1 Deltaproteobacteria bacterium
GCTTCTTTGGATACCTCCCGGGAGAAGCTTCTCCGGACGAAAATATATTCACCTTTGAACGGTATGGTGAAAGAAAAGAAAGTTTCTCCCGGAAATTACGTGCGCAATGGATCACCTCTTTTTCAGTTAATCAAGATTGATCAACTGAAGATGACTTTTACCGTCAGCGAAAAAGAGATTGCCGATTTGAAAACAGGACAGGAAGTTGTTTTTACGGTCGATTCATTTCCCGGGAAAACTTTCAAGGGCAGAGTTAATCTTCTTTATCCCAATGTGGAAGAAAGAACGAGAACCTTGCAGGCCGAGGCCATTGTACCCAATACCGGTCGTTTGCTGAAACCGGGATTATTTGCACGGATTTCCATTTATACGGCGGCGTCTCGCAATGCCGTTGTTGCTCCGCTCACGGCGCTGATGTATGACAACTCGACCATCAGTATTTTTGTAGTGGAAGGAAATGTAGCTCACCAGAGAATTATCAAGACAGGCGGCAAATACGGAGAGAGTGTGGAGATTGTGGAAGGTCTGAAAGAAAAAGAACAGATTGTCGTAGTCGGTCAGAACAATTTGTCTGAAGGGGTGAAGGTGAATGTGGCTCGCTGACACATCGGTAAAACGGCCGGTATTTGCCACCATGGTCATTATGGCTCTGGTCGTGCTGGGTATTGTGAGTTACCCCAGCATCGGCGTTGATCTTCTCCCCAAAGTGGATTTCCCCATTGTTACCGTTACGACGACGCTGAAAGGCGCCAGTCCCGATGTCATGGACGTGGACGTGACCGATAAAATTGAAGGCGCTGTCAACACGATTAATGGTGTCAAAACTATTACATCTACAAGTTACGAGAGCATGTCGCGCACCACCATCGAATTTGTTCTGGAGAGGAATATCGATCAGGCAGTTCAGGATGTGCGTGAAAAAGTATCCGGAATTAGAAACAAACTGCCTGACGATATCGATGAACCCAAGATTGCCAAGGTGGACCCGGATGCTACGCCGATTCTATTTCTCAATCTTTCCGGGGACCGGTCTGTCCGCGATTTATCCATGTATGCCGATGAGGTTTTGAAAGAACAGCTTCAGCGCATCAACGGTGTCGGCGACGTCATTTTCTATGGCCTGCGTCTGCGTCAGGTGCGCATTTGGCTGGACGCGGCCAAAATGCAAGCTTATCAAATAGCTCCAACCGATGTTATTCTGGCTCTCAAACGGGAAAATATCGAGCTGCCCGGCGGGCGTATAGAAACTCAGACCAAGGAATACACGGTCCGGATTAAGGGCGAGTTTTCCCGTATTCCCGACTTTAATGAGTTGATTGTCAGTTACTATAAAGGCGCTCCGGTAAAGATAAAGGATATCGGCCGGGCGGAAGACGGCATGGAGGAAAAACGATCCCTGTCCCGCTTCAATAGAGTTCCGGCGGTTGGCATGGCCATACAGAAACAATCGGGAACCAACACGGTTGAAGTAGCCAATCGTGTCAAAAATGAAGTGGAAAGAATCAACAAAACACTACCTCCCGGGATGAAAATCAATTTTGCCGTGGATTCGTCACTCTTTATCGTTCGTTCGATCGATGAAGTTCAATTCCATTTAATCATCGGCAGTCTTTTTGCCGTTTTAGCTGTTTTTATTTTTCTCAAGAATCTGCGCACGACGCTCATCAGCGCGGTGGCGCTGCCTGTTTCCGTCATCTCGACGTTTGCGCTAATCAACTTTTTCGGCTTTACATTTAACAATATGACGATGCTGGCGCTGTCGCTCTCGGTGGGTTTGCTCATCGATGATGCCATTATTGTCATCGAAAATATCTATCGGCATGTGGAAGAGGGCATGGCGCCCAAGGAGGCGGCAAAATTTGCCACATCGGAAATCGGTCTGGCCGTTATGGCTACGACGTTTGCCATCGTGGCCATTTTTCTTCCCGTTGCCTTTATGAAAGGGATTATCGGCCGGTTTTTCCTTCAGTTTGCTTTGACTATAATTTTCGCCATTCTGGTTTCGTTGCTTGTTTCCTTTACATTGACGCCGATGATGGCGTCGATTTTTCTCAAACCGCATCAAAAATCAATACCCAATCCATTGGCCGCAGGTGTGAGCGGCAGCAGTAAAAAGCACATTTGGACGAAAATTGGCGATGGTTTGGAGTATTATTATAAAAAGCTGGAATCGCTTTACCGCGTGATTCTTGAATTTACCCTGGGCTACCGTAAAACGGTGCTTTTCGCCGCCCTGATTATATTTATTTTGAGTTTGGGGCTTACCGCTTTCATCGGAAAGGAATTTACACCGTCTGAAGATCAGGGCGTTTTCCTGATTCGGATGGAAGCGCCGATAGACTATTCCATTGACCAGATAGAACAATATTTCGGCAAAACGGAGGCCATGGTTCAGGAAATACCGGGAGTCAAATCCGTCTTTTATGTTCAGGGATATGCAGGCTATCCCAATAAAGTTGTGATGATGGTCAACCTGATTCCAAAAGCAGAGCGTAAATACAGTCAGGAAGATATTAAAAAGACAGCGCGAACGAAATTGCGGCAAATTCCGGGGATAAAAGTATCCGCGGAAGATCTGTCAATTGTCGGAGGCGGAATAAGAAATGTGCCTATTCAGTATAGTATTCGGGGTAATGATCTGAAAATTTTGCAGCAATACGCCAAACAAATAACAGCGGAATTTTCCAAGCTGCCGGGAATTGTGGATGTGGATACCTCGTTGGAAGTCGGCAAACCGGAATTCAAGGTCTATATCGATCGCGATCGGGCGGCTGATTTGGGTGTGGATGTGGCGACCATTGCGGAAGCCATTAACCTCCTGGTGAGCGGAGAACTGGATATCGCCCGGTATAAAGATGAACAGAAAGGAAAACGTTACGACATCAGGGTCAGGCTCAATCCCGAAGACAGGGAAAGCAGCAGTGCTATGCAAAGAATTAGCGTGCGCGCCCGAGACGGGAAACTGGTTGAATTAGCCAATGTGGTCAAGGTGGAGGAAGGCACCGGTCCCAGTGTTATCAACCGTGCTGACCGGCAAAGGGCCATTACCGTTTTTGCTTCTTTGGAAGGAAAGCCGCTGGGTCAGGCGAAAGACGAACTGGATGCTATTGCCGGACGCATTCTGCCCGCTGATTATGTGCCGAAATATTACGGGATGGCTGATACCATGAAGGAATCCTTTGGTTATCTGCTTTTTGCGATTCTTCTGGGAGTTGTCATGGCTTACATGATTCTGGCCGCGCAATTTGAAAGCTTTGTTCATCCCATCACAGTTCTACTTTCTCTGCCGTTGTCTTTTGTCGGCGCGTTCGGTGCCTTATTTATTGCGGGCAAGACACTTAATATTTTCAGTTTTATCGGGCTGATTCTTCTCATGGGGCTGGTGAAAAAAAATGCCATATTGCTTGTTGATTATACCAATGTATTACGTGAGCGGGGCTTATCAAGACGTGATGCTATATTGCAGGCGGGGCCGGTGAGAATGCGTCCGATTCTGATGACGACCTTCGCCATGGTTTTCGGTATGTTGCCGATTGCACTGGGTGTGGGCGAGGGTGCGGAGACGCGCGCTCCGATGGGTATATCAGTTATTGGTGGGCTCTTAACATCTCTCATCTTGACATTAGTTGTAGTTCCGTCCGCCTATGATATTTTCGACGACTGGCAGGAAAAATTCAAAAACAGAAAAAAGAGAAAGAAAAAACCGGCGGAATAATAAAACGCCGGCATCCGGGGAGGTACACCCATGAAAATGTTGTATGTGATTTACGCTTCAGCCTCCGACGAAACCGTCACAGCCGTCTTTAAAAAAGCCGGCTATAAGTCCTACACGAAAGCGCACGGAGCTACGGGAGAGGGCGAGGAGAGTGAACCCAAACTGGGCACGCATTACTGGCCGGGGACGAATAACACCATGTTAATGGCGGTTCCGGATGAGGAGATCCCGCGTTTGATCGAACTCGTGCGGAAGCTGAAAGAAGAACATCCGCGCGCCGGATTGCGAGCGTTTACCTTTCCGCTGGAAGAATGCGTTTAGGAGTTGTTTGAGGTTCAACTTGCATGGTTAATCAAAAAAACACCCACAGGCAAAAAGACATTTCTCGTCTTCTACGGGAGAAAAAAAACAACCCGCCTCAGCGGTCGAAGAAGGATTCTGCGTTTCCAGCAAAAAAGCGCGGCAAATAATGACGCTATGACGTCATGGAAGGCCGCTTGTTTTTGGAAAGCTCCTCTAGTTTCTTTTCGTCCAGTTCGGGGCGTGGACCTAACCAGCTGAAAGTGTCCAGGACTTCAGGATTCAGGATATAGTCCGGCCGCTCTCCTGCCAGAAGTTTTTTGATCTGGTCGATGGCGATGGCTCCCTGATGTGCCGCGATTTCGGTCGTGTTTCCACCCAGGTGCGGGGTGGCGATAACATTGGGATGAGAGACAATGGGGTCGTCCGTTCCTGGGGGTTCGGTTGAGAAAACATCCAAACCGGCCCCTGCAATCTTTCCTGATGTCAGCGCCCACAAAAGGGCTGTTTCGTCCACAAGGGATGCTCTGGCCGTGTTGATGAAGAAAGCTCCCGGTTTCATCTGGTTGAAAGCTTCCCGGTTCATCATCCCTCTAGTAGATTCAATCGCAGGAGCATGAAGACTCACAAAATCGCTTATGGCCAGCAATTCAGCGAGGGATACCTTTTGGGCCGAAAGCAGAGACCCGGCCTCGGCGGTTATCATCGGGTCGTAGAAGATAACCCTGGTTCCGAAGCGGGACAATCTTGCGGCAACACAGGCGCCGACGTTGCCCATTCCCACCAACCCGACGGTCTTTCTCCAGAGTTCTCTGCCCTGGTATTTCAGATAGGCCTCTCCCATTTTGGCCATGTCACCCGATTTTATTTGGCCGTGTTTAAGGAAATCGAAGGAGCCGGGCATTTTACGGGCAAGCATCACCATGAAGGCGACGGTCAAGTCCGCGACGGCATCGGCATTCCTTCCGGGAGTATTGATGACAGGGACGCCATAAGCGGTGGCGGCGGAAAGATCAATGTTGACAGCGTTTCCCCTGCAGGTGACAATCGCTCGCAGATCTCGTGCGTCGCGGATGGCCGGAAAATCCATCACGTCCATTTCTGTGACGAATATTTGCACACCGGAAAGTGCCTCGATCAGGTCTGCGCCGCCGTCGTATATCTTCATCTTCTCCCGCCATCCGGCATAAACCACATGACCGATTTCTTCAAATTCGTTGATCGCCGTCTGGTCCATAGAGGCGGTGATAAAAATATTCGGTGAGAAGGACGGATCGGCTGCCCTGCACGCTGTGGGCGAAGGCTCGAAGAGCGCAGCGGTTAGAAGATTGCCGACATGAGTATCGGTCTCGACCCGTTTGTCGAAGGCCTGACGCCAGCCGGTATAGAGATTTTGGTATTTTGCCGCTATTGCGTCAGGTCGATGTTCATTCAAAGCTTTAGCTATTTTTTTGGCCCCGGAGGACGGATCGGTGAATATTCCTGCCCCGACACCCGCGAGCACGGCTGCTCCAACAGATGTAACTTCAATGTCGGATGGAACAAGGACCGTGCATTCTGTCACGTCAGAAATAATTTGGTTGAAGAGTGAACTTTTGGACATGCCGCCGGCTACCCTTATGGTGGGGATTTTTTTACCTGAGATGGAGATGATCTGTTCGAGGTTGGCGCGCACGGAGAAGGCGATTCCTTCAACGAGAGCGCGGGCGATGTGCCTGCGGCTTTTGGAGGCGTCACCCGTGATCATGTGGGACAGGGTGAGGTTGCCGATCGGTAGGCCGACACCCCTTCCGTCGAATATAGCTGATCCAAAAGTGGAATAGACGTTAGCGGCCCCCGGAAGAGATGTTGCCGCCTCAG
>JAKLES010000067.1 GCA_022711575.1 Deltaproteobacteria bacterium
TGCATACTCTGCGGACGTTGCGTCCAGGCCTGTAATGAACTGGTTGTGAACCGTGCCATCTCGCAGGGCTATCGAGGGGCGGAAAGCAAGATTGTAACAGGCGGCGACTGCCCCTATAATGAAAGCGAATGTGTTTTCTGCGGACAGTGCGTGGAAGTCTGTCCGGTTGGCGCGCTGACCGAGAAAAAAGCCAAGGGGCTGGGACGCCCCTGGGAAACCACTAAAATCCGCACCACCTGTCCCTACTGCGGCGTGGGTTGTCAGCAGTTACTGCATGTCAAAGACGGCAAGATTGTCAAGGTCACGGCCGTCGAAGATGCCCAACCGAATCAGGGCCGCTTGTGCGTGAAAGGCCGCTTCGCCTATGACTTTATTTATTCGGAAGAAAGACTGAAAACTCCCTTGATTCGCGAGAAAAATGGCGAGTTCCGCGAAGCCTCCTGGGATGAAGCTCTGGATCTTGTTGCCACGAAATTCAAGGAAATCATCAGGAAAGACGGACCGGATGCCATTGCCGGCGTCAGTTGCGCCCGCAGTATCAACGAAGATTCCTATCAGATGCAGAAATTTTTCCGCGCGGTAATCGGTACGAACAACATCGATCACTGCGCGCGTACCTGACACGCTCCCACAGTCGCCGGTCTGGCGACTTCTTTCGGTTCGGGCGCGATGACCAATTCTTTCGCCGATTACGCGAAGGCCAAAATGATTATTCTGATTGGCACCAACATCACGGAGGCGCATCCGGTCGCCGGTACTTTTGTCAAGGATGCGGTTCTGGCCGGCGCCAAATTGATTGTCATTGATCCGCGGCGCACGGATATGGTTGATTTTGCCGATATGTTCATTCAACTTAAGGTCGGCTCCGACGTGGCTTTGATTAATGCGTTGATGAATGTGCTCATCACGGAAAATCTTTACGATAAAAAATATGTGGACTCCTGCACGGAGGGATTTGAGGAATTGAAGAAAAAAGCCATGGAATATCCGCCGGAAAAAGCCGCAAAAATCAGCGGCATTCCCGCCGATACCATTCGCGAGCTCGCCCGCAAGATGGCTTCTGTCAAGCCGGCCATGCTGATGTACACGCTGGGCATTACCGAACACATCTGCGGCGTTAACAACGTTATGTCGTGTGCCAATCTCCAGATGCTTTTAGGCAATGTCGGCGTAGAATGCGGCGGCGTCAACCCGCAGCGTGGTCAAAACAACGTTCAGGGCGCCTGCGACATGGGCGCGCTGCCCAATGTTTTCCCCGGCTATCAGCAGGTGGCCAATGCGGACGCCCGGGCGAAATTCGAAAAAGCATGGAATGTCAAATCGCTTCCGGATAAACCCGGCATGATGATGCCCACCATGATGAAAAATCTGACCACAGGAAAAGTCAAAGCCTTTTACGTCTTTGGTGAGAACCTGGCCAACACCGAACCGGATATTCATCATGTCGAACGTGAACTGCAATCGGCGGAATTTCTGGTTTGCCAGGATATCTTCCCGACGGAAACAACACGCTTTGCTCACGTGATTCTGCCGGCTGCAGCCTGGAGTGAAAACGACGGCACCTTCTCCAATTCCGAGCGCCGCGTCAACCGCGTGCGCACGGCCAGTGTTGCGCCGGGCGATGCCAAGCCCAACTGGTGGATTTTCAAAGAGTTGGCTAAACGTTTCGGTCACGAGTGGACGTCCAACAGCGCTCAGGAAATCTGGGATAACGAAGTATCCGTGCTGGCGCCTTCCATGGCGGGAATCAAATACGCTCGTCTGGAAAATGACGGTCTTCAGTGGCCATGCCCCAGTGCAGACCATCCGGGCACCCCGACATTGCACAAAGGCGGAAAATTCACCCGAGGTCTGGGTATGCTCAAGGCCATCGACTATATACCGCCTGCGGAAGTTCCGGATGAAGAGTATCCGTTTGTACTTTCCACAGGGCGACGTCTGTATCATTACCACACGAGAACGCAAACGGGACGTTCGCAGGGCATCAACGAACTGCTGGGCGAAGAAACAGCCGATATTTCCGCGGCCGACGCCGAAGCCAAAAGCATTGCGGATGGCGAAAGAATTTCCGTGAAATCCCGGCGCGGCGAGGTGGTTGTGAAGGCGCGCGTAACGAAAGAAGTGCCTCCCGGCTTGGTCTGGATGGCTTTCCATTTCCGCGAAGGCTGTGCCAATTGGCTCACCAATCCTGTTTATGATCCGGTTACGCAGACGGCGGAATACAAGGCTTGTGCGGTGCGGATTGATAAACTTAAGTAGAAGAACTCAAAACATCCCGCGACAATGGCGGGATGTTTTTTGCCAACTTATATGCTATTAATAACATGTAGATAAACATTTAAAGGAGAAAAGTCACTATGAAAAATTACCGAATTATTGTTGCATTTGCTCTGATCATTTTGATGAGTCCTTTTTCCGCCCTAGCCCAGGAAAAGATTTCTGTTGCCGTAGCGGCAAACTTTATTTCAGCCTTTAAAGAAATTGCGGCTGACTTTGAGACAAAAACGGGAGTGAAAGTTGAGGCGACTTTTTCTTCTACAGGAAATTTATATAACCAGATCAAAAACGGAGCTCCTTATGATATGTTTTTGTCCGCCGATGAACAAAGGCCGGATCGTTTACAAAAAGAAGCATGGACGGAAGGGACTTTTATCTACGCACGGGGGCAGGCTATTCTATGGTCGGCTAATAAGGATTTCTGCAAAGCTGCAACTTGGCAGGATGCTCTGAAAAGCAATCAGATTAAAAAGATTGCCATTGCCAATCCCGTGACCGCGCCTTACGGGGCTGCGGCAAAAGCGGCACTCCAAAAAGCCGGACTGTGGGATGCTTTACAAAGCAAAGTGGTCAACGCCCAGGACATTGCCCAGTCTTTTCAATATGCGACCACCTCTGCGGTTGATGCCGGTTTCTGCGCGCGCTCAGCCACGGTCAGTCCGCAAGCGGCAAGCGGCTGCTTCTATAACGTTCCGGAAGCACCGGATATTGTTCAGGCCGCCTGTATAGCAAAAAATGCTAAAAACAAGAAGGGTGCAGAACTCTTTGCAGCTTTTTTAAGTTCAGAACATGCGGTTCAAATAAAAGCAAAATACGGTTACAGGTAAATGGATTATCTCGCGCTCTATGTGACATTGAAACTTGCTTTCGTTACGACGGTCTTTCTCATGGTGATTGCAGCGCCGATCGCTTATCTTCTGGCGTATTACCATTTTCCAGGGAAGTCGCTGCTGGAAGCACTGGTCTATCTGCCGATGGCCTTGCCGCCAACGGTCATCGGTTTTTACCTGATTATCGTCATGAGCCCGAAAGGATTTGTCGGGCAGGTCTGGGGATCACTGACCGGCGGATCGTTGTTGTTCACTTTTCTGGGTATCACCATCGCGTCCATCATATATTCGATTCCCTTTGCCGTTCAGCCGATGAAGGCGGCCTTTTCCAAAATCGACCGTCGCCTGCTGGAAAACGCCTATATTCTCGGTTTGTCAAAGCGGGCGGCTTTTTTAAGGGTGATCATCCCCAACTCGGTTGCCGGCATTGCCGCCGCCGCAGTTCTGGTTTTTCTCCACAGCATCGGGGCGTTCGGCGTTTTGTTAATGGTTGGCGGCAGTATTCCGGGAGAGACCAAAGTCGCATCGATTGCTATTTATGAAGCTGTGGAAACCATGAATTACTCTGCTGCGGGGATGCTAGCGCTCAGCTTCATTCCTATCAGTTATGCTTTTTTGCTGTTGATCAATAAACTCAATAGGGACTCACTTTCATGACTATTTCCGCATCCATCAAGAGAAGACTGAAATATTACGATCTGGATCTTTCTTTTACCTGTGCGACGAACAAGATGATGGTGATGATCGGACCGTCAGGCGGCGGTAAGACGACGATCATTCGCATGCTGGCAGGGCTCGAGAAACCGGATGAAGGCCAGGTGATTTTCGGTGATGAGGTCTGGTTTGATTCTGAACGCCGAATCAATATTACACCGCAGAAACGACGTCTGGGGTATGTGTTTCAGGATTATAATCTTTTCCCGCATCTCAATCTTCTGGACAACGCGGCGTTTGCCGCAGTTGAGAAAAAGGAGGTTGATGACCTCTTCGAACTTTTAAAAATCAGTCATCTGAAAAAGCGCAGGCCGCATATGGTTTCCGGCGGTGAGCGTCAGCGCTGCGCCATTTGTCAGGCGCTGGCGCGGCATCCCAGATTGCTTTTACTCGACGAGCCTTTTTCCGCCTTGGACGTGGTGACGCGCCGGGGATTAAGGGAAGAACTAAAAAGTCTGAAGGGCAGGTTGTCATGCCCCATTATTTACGTGACCCATGACATTCATGAGGCGCTGTTTCTAGCCGATGAAATTCTGCCGGTTGTTGACGGCAAAATCGATCGAGGGTGGATGCAACGGACAATTACACGCGAGCCCGGAGAGGCTGTGCAAGCTAAAGGCGCGCGTGAACCTCGTTTGTCATTGGTTTATTAAAATTCGTGAGGAGTAAATTTACATGAACATCTGTACCTATTCTTATGAAGAGTATCTCCACTTGGTGAAGTCTTTTCACGGCAATCTTGCACCGGGTCTGATTATCGGCGGCTTTATCGTTGATCTGGCCATGAAACATCTGCCGGAAGGTGAATTCTTTGATGCCGTTTGCGAAACGCCGGTTTGTTTGCCCGACGCTGTGCAGATCCTAACGCCTTGTACGATAGGCAACGGATGGTTGAGCATTGTTCCTTTCGGCAAATTCGCCGTGACGCTGTATGAAAAATACACGGGTCAAGGTGTACGGGTTTATCTGGATACGGAAAAACTGAACAAATGGCCGGAAGTGCGCGACTGGTATCTGAAAAAGAAGAAAAAGAGTGAACAGAATCCGGATTTGCTATTGAAACAAATTAAAGAAGCAGGTCATGGCTTGCTTAGTATGCAACGTGTGCAAATCGAGCCTGAAAAAGTCCGCCGCAAGAAAATGGGGCCGGTAGGTGTTTGTCCTGTTTGCGGTGAAGCCTATCCATCAAAGCACGGAGAAAAATGCATGAATTGCCAGGGAGAGACCCCGTATTCCAGCGTTTCTCCGGTTAAATAATATGGTGATCGGTGGCAGAATATGACGCACAGATCAGGCTTGGCGCTGAATCGTCTTTTTGAAAAAATTGAACCGGCTGCGAAGACGCTGCAAATCGCCGATTTACGCATCGGCTTGAGTTACGTCGGAATAAAGCTTGATAACGGTTCAGCGGGACTTGCCGCCGTCCTGCCGGAGAGTTCCGCGCGCGGCTGCACGGTTTTAAAGGAAGCGGGGACATACGTCGGATCACCGGCAGCTGAAACGTTGAAATATCTTGTGGATGCAAAAGACGCTCTGCGGAGGGCGATCGGTGTAGCGACAGCCAACGCGCTTGTTTTGCTTGAAAAAGGAAAAACCGAAGACCGTGAAGCGACCACGTACCTGAATCTGCAACCCGGCGAAAAGGTGGCCATGGTCGGGCTGTTTGCTCCCCTGGTCGAACGCATCCGATCGACCGGTGCGACACTGACCGTGGTTGAAAAAAATCCCGAGCGTCTGGAAGTGCTCTCGGCAGAGGAAAAACAAAAGGCGCTCAAAAACTGTGATGTTGCGATTATTACCGCAACGACTCTGCTGAACAATACGTTTGAAGAAACAATCGGCTTGCTGGGCAGGCCGCGATCGGTGGTGCTGATGGGACCATCCACGCCGCTTGTGCCGGAAATCTTCAAAGACACGCCTGTTACCCATCTGGGCGGATCAATCGTTGCCGATGCCGCAAAAGCGCTGCAAATCATTTCCGAAGGCGGAGGAACCCCGGCGCTCCGCCCG
>JAKLES010000068.1 GCA_022711575.1 Deltaproteobacteria bacterium
CTGAATCTTGATGCCAGTCCACTGACCGGGTTGCCGGGTAATCTGGCTATTGAAAACCGCATTGCGCAATTGCTGGCCCAAGGGAAATTGTTTTCTTTATGTCAGGTTGACCTTGATAATTTCAAGCCATTCGCCGATAAGTATGGATATGCGTGGGGCAGCGAAGTCATTAAGGAAGTCGCCAATATCCTGCAAGGCTACCTCAGCGAAGAACAACTGAAAGAAGTTTTTCTCGGTCACATCGGTGGTGATGATTTTGTTGTCATTGGTAAGCCGGAGCACATTCAATCCATCTGTAAAAGGCTGGTGAATGATTTTGAAGGCCGTATCCTCAGCTTCTATGCGACGGAAGATGCGCAAAACGGCTACTTCATTGGGAAAAATCGTCAGGGAATTGTCCAAAAATTTCCTCTGATTACGGTCACTGCGGCGATTGTTACGGATGATGGATCGCGTTTTAAAAACCCCCTCGACATGGCCAGGCTGGTGGCGGAATTAAAGGAATACGCCAAAATGATGCCCGGCAGTAATTACGTGACGGAAGAATATGTGGAAAAAAGAAAATTATCACATCCGCAAAACTTGCAAAGCACTCTGGAGCTGAATAAGTGTTAATTAATTTTAGAAAATTGATTTATTTTATGATTGTAACTATCATGGTGGCTGGGTGTTCAACAAAAGCTGTCGTAGATAACGCGAATGGACGGACGGGTTCAGTGGAAAGATCAAGTAGTATCTTCAGTATAGAACCTTCGGATAGGGAACTGTTCGAAGAAGCCCTGTCCTATTTAAGTAACAATAAAAATGAACCTAATTATTATGAAGCAAAGGCCAGGCTGGAAAATCTAGTCGCGCAATTTCCAAAAAGCAAATGGGTTGCTGGTGCTCAGGCTTTATTGTCCAGTCTGGACAGGATTTCCACGTTACAGGGTCAATTAAAGCAAGCGCAGGATGAGCATGTAAGGCTGACAAAAGAACTTGAAGGCTTTAGAGATAACAACAGACAGATAGAGGAAAAATACGCGGCGGAAATCATTAGATTGAAGCAGGAAAATGAGCAGTTAAAGAATGATATCCGGCAATTAAAGAATCTGGAGCTTCAATTGGAGAAAAGAGAAAAAATGCTGCGCTGATTGAAAAATGAAATTGGTTTGTCCAGCCCTTGTTAAAAGTTTTTTTTATTTTTTAAATAGCGATCGACCAACAGGATGCCCAGCGCCGTCTTTGCGTCACGGATCCGGCCATTTTGCAGCATGTCAAAAACCTGATCCCAGGGGGTCGGTATGACTTCGATAACTTCATCATCATCAGGGCTGAGTGGTTCGTAAACCAAGTCTTCTGCTAGAAAAAAATACATGTATTCATTGCAATAGCCAGGCAACAGATAACCCGCGTATAACTCAGTAAGCCGGCCTGACCGAAATCCAGTTTCTTCAGCAAGTTCCCGCTGGGCGCACTCGGCCGGAGATTCCCCATCGTCGATTGAACCGGCTGGAATTTCCAGTAGTTGATCATTGGTGGGGATGCGATACTGACTGATCAGCAGTAATTCGTTTTTTTTGTTGACCGCTATGACGGCAACGGTCGGTTGATGGTCGATCCAGCTTTGCCGGGTCTTCTTATCGTTGACCAGTTGAACATCTTCTTCCCATACCGTAAAAATTTTACAGGAATATGCTTTGGTCTTTTGTTCCATGAAGGGGTTTGTCCGTTCTCAGTTCGTCTTTATAATGGCAAGCAGGTGCTTTTCGATTTCCTGCTTCGGTAAGGCGCCTACGAGGCGCTCGACGAGTCTGCCTTCCCGGAAAAAAAGCAGGGTGGGAATGCTGTGAATGCCATACTGTGACGCGGTAACGGGATTTTCGTCCACATTCAGTTTGACAACCTTCACGCCATTGGCGTAATCCGATGCCAGTTCGTCAATGATCGGCATAACGCTTTTGCACGGACCACACCAGGGTGCCCAGCAATCGACCAGAACGGATGTTTCTGTAGTCAGCACTTCGCGGGCAAAGGAATCATCGTTGACCTCCATCGGTTTGACATTCTGAGGTGCAATGACCAGTGGTTCCTTGCATTTGCCGCAAAGCGGTTTTGAATGCAGACGCTCCTCTGGCATCCGGTTTTTCGTTCCGCAATTGAGGCAGCGGATGATCAGGTCATCAAGCGCCGCGTGACAATTGCCGCATGTGGGACGTTTCTGGAATTTTTGTTGCGGTATGCGATTTTTCGTTCCGCAATTGAGGCAGCGGATAATAACATTGTCCGGCATAAACAGTTCCTCAAATCCTAGGAAGCATTATCTCTTTTTTTAAGTGAAAAGGCAAATTATATCGCAACGCTGACCTCGCGGGGCTTCAGGATGCGCACCAATTCTGAAGGCGGCATTTTCGCCAGCAGACCGCGGGCGCCCGCATTAATCAGAATTTCCTGTAGATCGATAATGGATTTTTCCATATAAATACTCAAAGGTTTTTTTGTGCCGAAAGGCGAAGTTCCACCGACCAAATAGCCCGTATGTTTATGAGCAGTGTCCGGTTTGCAGGGCGCAATGGACTTAACACCCAGAAATCGAGCCAAAGCTTTGGTGGAAACCTCTTTATCGCCATGCATGAGAATGATAAGGGGTTTGGCCGATTCGTCCTCCATTACCAAAGTCTTAATCACGCAATGCTCGTCGACGCCCAACTTAACAGATGAAACTCTTGTGCCGCCTTTTTCTTCATACGCATAGGTATGTATTGAAAAATCAGCACCTTTTGCCTTCAGTGCCAAAATGGCAGGTGTTGATGGAATCTTTTCTTTCGACATGGATTAAGTATAATAATGCTTGATGGGAAAGGCAATGGGAGAAATCAGGATAAAGGTCAAAAAACTCAACGTGTAAGGTTAGAAACATTTTGCGCCGTATTCCTTACGCCCTGCACCTTCGTTATACCTTAAACGTTGATAATCCTTGAAAGTTCAGTGTTGCAAAATAATCTTCCACGGTTTCGGCACGGCGGATGAGCGTCACGGAACCATCTTCCCTCAGGAGCAACTCGGCAGAGCGGAGCTTGCCATTATAGTTGAAACCCATGGCGTAACCATGCGCTCCCGCATCATGGATAACCACTATATTGCCCGGTTCCAGCTTGGGCAGCATGCGGTCAATAGCAAACTTGTCGTTATTTTCACAAAGAGATCCGGTAACATCATACATGAAATCATGGGATTGTTTTTCTTTTCCAACAACGGTGATGTGATGATAGGCGCCGTAAAGAGCCGGACGCATCAGATTGGCCATGCAGGCATCCAGTCCGGCAAATTGTTTATATGTGTCTTTAATATGCAGAACGCGGGAAACCAAATAGCCATAGGGACCGGTGATATATCTTCCGCATTCAGTAAAAAGTTTAATCGGAGCCAGTCCGTTGGCTGCGATGATCTTTTCATATTTTTCTTTGATCCCCCGGTTCATGGCGGTAAGATCGATGCGAGCCTGTTCCGGTCGATAGGGAATACCGATACCGCCGCCGATATTGATAAACTCGAACCGGATGTTCAGCGCATGCGAAATTTGAACAATCAACTCGAAAAGAATTTCGGCGGTTTCCACAAAGTATTGGGCGTCCAGTTCATTGGAGGCGACCATCGTATGAATACCGAAACGTTTGATGTCTTTATCCCGGCAAATTCGATAGCCCTCAAACAGTTGTTCCCGTGTGAAACCGTATTTTGCTTCTTCCGGATGGCCGATGATCACATTGCCTTTTTTTAAAGGACCGGGGTTATAGCGAAAACAGATCAGGGACGGTAAACCGGCGCTCTTTTCCAGATAGTCAATATGGCTGATGTCGTCCAGATTGATGATCGCTTGCAGTCTTTTTGCCAGCAGAAAATCCTCGGCAGGTGTATCGTTTGATGAAAACATGATTTCTTCGCCGGTAATGCCTGTTTTTTCAGCCATCAACAATTCCGCGAGCGAACTGCAATCCGCGCCGAATCCTTCTGTGTGAAGGATTTTCATCAAATAGGGATTGGGAGCGGCCTTAACCGCGAAAAATTCTTTAAAGCCGTTATTCCACGTAAAGGATTTTTTAAAGGCACGCGCGTTTTCACGAATAGCCTTTTCATCATAAATATGAAAAGGCGTCGGATATTTTTTAATGATTTTTTCAATCTGTTCTTTCGTGAAAGGCAGCAGTTTCTCCGGCATGCAAATGATATCCCCCGTTTTTGATTGTTTTTCGATCGATGAAAGAAATTTACGGTAAAAACGAAAAATTATCAATAATATTTTAAGTTAAGAGATCGGGGAAATAAAGCAGGGTGCTAATAAATAAAATAACTTAAAGAAAGAAAAATGATAGCAGAGACGATGGCAGCAATGGGAATTGTTAAAATCCAGGCCCAGATGATGTTACCTGCAACACCCCAGCGCACGGCAGAGAGTCTTTTCGTTGCGCCAACACCAACGATAGCGCCGGTGATCGTGTGAGTTGTGCTGACAGGTATTCCAGCTATGGATGCGCCGATAATGGCGCAAGCAGCTCCGGCTTCGGCGCTAAATCCACCAATCGGTATAAGTTTGGTAATTTTAGTGCCCATTGTCTTAACGATGCGCCAGCCGCCAAACATAGTTCCCAGTGCGATGACAGAGTAGCACATGATAATAATCCAATAGGGGATGTTAAAACTGGAATCGATCAGGCCTTTACTATAGAGGAGTATGGCAATGATGCCGATCGTTTTTTGCGCATCATTCATTCCATGACCGAGCGAATAAATCGCGGAAGAAGCCAATTGCAATTTCCTGTATAATTTATCCGAACGAGCCATATTGGAATTGCGATTCAAATTGAGTGAAAGAATCATAAAGAAATAGCCTAAAAATAAACCGATTGCCGGTGAAAGAACGATGAAAGCAGTTGTTTTGATAATGCCGGACCAAACGAGTGTGCTGGTTCCGGCTTTAGCAATACCGGCTCCAATAAGACCACCGATCAAAGCGTGTGATGAACTGCTGGGAAGTCCGTAATACCACGTAGTAATATTCCAAAAAATAGCGCCACCGAGGGCGGAAAGAATGACTAAATTATCGATGATATCGAGATGGATGATGCCTCTTCCGATGGTATGGGCAACCTGTGTTCCAATAAAAAATGCGGCCGCAAAGTTAAAAAACGCGGCCCACACTACAGCTTGTTTTGGAGTAAGCACTCTGGTGGAAACAATTGTTGAAATCGAATTAGAAGAATCGTGAAAGCCATTCAGAAAATCGAAAACAAGTGCTACGATCACCAGGAAAATAACAAATGCCATGGACTCAAGCATGTTTCAAGACAATCCCTTCGACGATGTTGGATACATTTTCACAAACATCAATAGCTTCTTCAATTCGCTCAAAGATTTCTTTCCATTTAATCAGCTCAATGGCATCTTTTTCTTTGATAAAAAGATCGGTGATGATGGTTCTTAAGACAACGTCGCCGGCATTTTCCAGGGTGTGGATTTCCACGCAGCCATCTAGGATCATTTGGCTGTTTTTCATATTACGCAATCCGTGGACAATCTCTTTCATTTTTTTAATGGCTTGAAAAAGAATTTCCGCCTGTTTGATGATTTCGTCATCCGGTTTTTTAACCTTATACATGTGGATGCGGATGGCGGTTGCCTCAATGACGTCCATGATGCTGTCCATTTTATTGACCAACGCATATATATCTTCACGATCAATGGGCGTGAGGAAGGTTTTGTGCATTCTTTCGTATGTTTTATGGGTAATACCATCCGCTTCATGCTCAATTTCCTTGAGCC
>JAKLES010000069.1 GCA_022711575.1 Deltaproteobacteria bacterium
TATATAGCCGAGAAGCATCATAACCAACAAGGGAAGACGCTGCTGATCGATAAAAGGAATTTTTGCATCGCCTAAAACATATATTAATTTCTGATACCACTTATTTCTCATGCTGAACCTTTCGTAATTGATAAGATACATTATTAAAACCAATATGCCAAAAGATAGGCAAAAGGGGCAGAAAACATTTTCCGACACTTGAAAAGAAACTAGAAATACTTCCACGCCAATGCCTGCCGCGACAATCATGCGCATTAAATCCGCCTGCTTTAAAAGCGACAGAAGGATGATGACAGTCATATATCCCACGCCAACATATTTCAGGTCAATGCCGAAAATATCCCCCCGGAGATAAGAGCAGGACGTATCGCAAACGGCGTAAAAAGCCATCAAACCAATGCCAATGATAGCCAGTATGATCGTAATAATTAGACGGTGCTGAATGAGCAAACGGTATAGGCGCATCTGTTATTCTTTTTAAAAAGTATTTTAAAC
Source organism: Deltaproteobacteria bacterium (assembly GCA_022711575.1). Taxonomy (GTDB): domain Bacteria; phylum Desulfobacterota; class Syntrophia; order Syntrophales; family Smithellaceae; genus UBA8904. Next base: position 496 of record JAKLES010000069.1, read on the forward strand.
GTTTTCGGTAATTATAATATTGAGTAAGGCAATGTCAATATAATGTTCTAAAAATATTCTAAAATAAAGAATTATGGCCTTGACAAGGTTTATGGGCTTATTCATAGTCATCTTAAGGAAGCCTTAAAGGCAAACGATATGATAATCAATGGCAGCATAAAAAAAAATATGGAGAGTTTTTTTTCCTCATTCGATCTACAGATTGCGAAATTTATCTCATCCCTCGCCTCAGAAAACAGCAATGACGTTAAACTGGCAGCGGCATTAGTCAGCCGTCAATTAAGAGACGGTCATGTTTGTGTGAACTTGCCTGAATATGCAGGCCAGTCTCTGGCGACTGGTGATGATCAGATTGAAAGAGTAAAATTTCCGGAATTATCGATATGGCTGCAATCTTTGAAATCAGCGGATTGCATTGGCGCCCCCGGCGATTTCAAGCCTATGATTTTAGATGAGGCGCATCGTCTATATTTTCATCGTTACTGGCAATATGAACAAGACATAGCCGAATTCATACTCCGCAGCATACCGAATCAAAAAGATCCACTAACCTTTCCAAAATTAATTCGGGAAAGATTGCAATTCTATTTTCCGGAGATGTCTATAGGAAAGATATCTTGGCCAGGGATCGCCGCTGCGGCATCCCTGATGAGAAAATTTATGGTGATTACGGGCAGTCCGGGAACAGGCAAGACGACAGCCATTACAAAAATCATGGCCTTTCTTCTGAACGTAAAGAAAAATCCGTTGCGCATTGCCCTGTGTGCCCCGACGGGTAAAGCCGCCGCGCGCCTGGAGGAGTCGGTCAAAAAAACAAAAGCAATACTTAACTGTCCTGCGGATGTTAAAAATTGTATACCGGAAGAAGCCATGACGATTCATCGCCTTCTCGGCAGCATCAGGCATTCGCCGTATTTTCATTTCAATGAAAAAAATACTTTGCCCTATGAACTTATTGTAGTTGATGAAGCTTCCATGGTTGATTTACCGCTTGCGGCGAAACTGATGACGGCGCTTGCCCCCGATGCACAGTTAATTTTGTTGGGGGACAAGGATCAACTGGCTTCCGTCGAGACCGGTGCTGTCTTGGGAAGTATCTGCTTTCCTGACCCATTAAATGTTTTTTCCGAAACCTTTGGACGGCAGTTGGATGAAATATGCGGTGAAAAGACAGAGGTGTCAGACGCGCTGCCCGGTGTCCAGGACTGTATTATTGAATTGAAACAGAATTACCGTTTTTCGGAAGAAAGCGGCATTGGCCATTTGAGCCGAGCGGTGAAAGAGGGTGATGTCCTGCATTCCCTTTCGTTAATCAAAGCCAATACATTTTCAGACATTCACTTATCTGAAATTTCCAGCCCCGAGGACGTGATTGTACTTCTGAAGGAAAAGGTCGTAAAGTCTTATCGGGAATATTTTCAGTCTGTCACATCTGTTTCGCTGGGAGCCGGGGATGTTTTTGAACGATTCGAAACATTTCGTGTTCTGTGCGCACTGAGAGTTGGTCTCTGGGGATCTCAACGCATGAATGCTGTAATCGAGAGACTTCTTGCCGAATCAGGCCTGATCAATTTCACGTCTCAGTATTATGAAGGACGGCCCATTATGGTTGTGCAAAATGATTACCGCCTGAAATTATTCAATGGAGATGTCGGGATTGTTCTGAGAGACCCTGCCGATCAAAAAAAACTAAAGGTTTTTTTTCGTGATCAAAAAAAAGGCCTGAGGAGCATAGCTCCCGAAAAGCTTCCCCCGTGTGAAACTGTCTGGGCAATGACGGTTCATAAGAGCCAGGGGTCGGAGTTTGATAAGGTTGTGCTTATTCTATCGGATGGTGATGCTCCGGTTTTGACGAGGGAATTGCTTTATACAGGTATTACCCGCGCGCGTTTTTATGTGGACATATGGACATCCGGGGACGTATTCATGAAAACAATTCAAAAGCAGATATTCAGACAATCCGGATTGACGGACGCCATCAAATGTCCACGGAAAATATCTGCCAAATAAATCAATAATATTAATGCCATGCCATTGTGCGATCCTGTATTGATTTTATTTAAATTATTCTCGATAAATCTTGACAATTACTAGGCAATCCATTAGCCTACCGACTTGTTTTTGAGGATCATTGCAGGCATTTGACCCGATTTGCGCCAACGTGATGTTCCTTGTGCTTTCAAAAGAGGGGAGACAATAATGATTGGTGTTCTTATAACAACACACGGGAATCTGGGCAATGAATTAATTCATGCAGCAGAATCCATAAAAGGAAAATTAAAAGACGTTATGCATGTTTGCGTCGAACAGACCAAAGGCGTAGAAGATTTAAAAAAGGAAATTCAAAACGCGATCAAAAAACTGGATCAAGGCAAAGGCGTTTTGATTCTGACCGATCTTTTCGGTGGTACGCCTTCGAATATTTCCCTGTCTTTCATGAAAGAAGGCAAAGTGGAAGTGGTGACAGGGGTTAATCTGCCGATGCTGCTCAAGCTATCGGACGTTAAAGAAGAAACTACGCTCAATGAGTTTGCCACATTTATTAAGGATTACGGGAAAAAGAATATTTCTCTGGCCAGTGAAATATTAAGCAAAAAAGCAATTGGGTGATCAATTGGCGGAATCTTACGACATGGCCCTGGTGCGGGTGGACAACAGGCTGGTTCACGGCCAGATTCTGGAAGCCTGGGTGCCATTTATTCAAGCGAAATGCATCATGGTCGTGGATGATAACGCTGCCAGTGATTTTTTCTGTGAAACCGTTATCCGTATGGCCGTCCCCAGTGAAATCGAAATCAATATCTATTCTGTGGAGGATTTTATCGCCAATTATGTTTACGTTCAGGGCAAAGGCAAAAAGACAATCGTATTGTTTAAAAATATTGCCGATGCCATGAGAGCCTATTCAAAAGGATTTCATTTTAAAAAACTCAACATCGGTAATATCCATCATGAAGACTATAAAGTCTGTTGCGCACCATCTGTGTTTTTGTGTGAGCCGGAAATTCAGGATGTCTTAAAGTTATTGGAAGACAATGGCGTTGCCGTTGAACTGAAAAGAGTTCCCAGAGAAAAAGCCGTAAATATCAAAGACGTTTTAAAGGAGTTTTGCCCGGTAGAACAATAGTGAGGTAAGTAAGATATTGTTTGTTAAAATCATTCTCATATCTTTAGTCGGCGGCCTCCTTTGTCTTGATCGTGTATTCATTCAGGCCATGATTTCCCGGCCGATCATTATTGCCCCTGTCATAGGCTGCATTCTTGGCGATCCTTACACGGGACTGATCATCGGCGCGATTCTTGAGCTGTTCTGGATTGACCGCGTTCCTATTGGCATTTATATCCCTCCCAATGATTCCATTGCTGCCGTGATGGCGGCATCAACTGCGATATTGACCAGTCAAGCACTGGGAATTGTCTCAAAAGAACTGATAGCCCTGTCGATCCTTCTTGCGATTCCTTTCGGCATCCTGGCAAAAAAAATGGATGTTAAAATCATCGAGTCCAATAATGTTCTTTCCGATCAAGCGCTGGATGATGCAAAAGCGCTCAATATACGTGCTATAGAAAGAAAAACCTACCTGGGGCTGGCCAAAGTATCCATTTTTTACATTGGCCTGCTTTTAATTTTACAGCTGATTTTCATTCCCATGATGATCTGGATTTATCCGAAAATGCCGGTTCAAGTCAATACCATGCTTTCTCTGACGTATTATTTTCTGCCGCTCGTGGGCATTGCCGTTGCGCTCAATACCATTAAACTGCGTAGGGTAATTCCCGTTTTTTGCGCGATATTTTTAGTTGTTGCCATGGCTATGGAATTTTTCCATGTCTTCTGAAAATACAAAACAGCAAATCAGCGTCGATCTGATGAAAAAAGAAGATCTGCCAGAAATACTGGCGATTGAAGTGACATCATTTCCGACACCTTGGACGGAAGGCATGTTTCTCGATGAACTCAGAACAGCACACGCCCAGTGCTTGGTCATCAAAATTGAAATCGAAGGGAAAACAATTATTGCCGCCTATATAATTTTCTGGTTGGTAGCCGGTGAAGTTCATTTACACAATCTGGCGGTCAAAAATGAATTTCGCAGGCAGGGGCTGGCTTACAATATGATGATATTAATGCATCATATCGGGGCGCAGATGGGGATGGCCCGGCAGACTCTGGAAGTTCGCGAATCAAACCACGAGGCAATAAATCTTTACCGTAAGTGCGGTTTTGTAGTAGAAGGAAAACGCCCCAACTACTACACCGACACCCATGAGAATGCTCTGGTGATGTGGGCGGAAATCCAACAGGAAAGAAAAGATGGCTAAAGATATTTACATTGGAGAAGTATCCTGTAACGAAGAACTTCAGATCGATTATTTTCTGATGAAGGTGACACTGCCTCCAAGTTTTACAGAACCTTTACCGGGACAGTTTGTGATGATCCGCATTGCCGGTTTGCAAGATCCGTTTTTGTCACGTCCCATCAGTATTTATTCATTTTCGCGGAGCAAATCGAAATGCGCCATTGAACTTCTTTATCGCGTGGTGGGCAAGGGAACGCAAATACTGGCAGGATTGATTAAAGGATCTCAAGTTGAAATATCCGGGCCTCTGGGCGGAAGCTATGCCATTGATCCGTTAAAGAAGAACATTGTTTTTATTGCAGGCGGCATCGGCATTGCGCCATTGTCTTGGCTGGCTCAATACCTTTGTAAGAAAGACGGCCTGACCGGAGACGCCATGACATTTTACCTGGGTGCGCAAACTGCCGAAGCGGTTGTCGGTCTCGATCGTATTCAAAAACTCTGTTACAATATCACCTTGTGTACAGACGACGGGAGTCTAGGAGCAAAGGGTCTTGTTACCGGGATATTCAAAAAAGACATAAAGAGATATTCTCCTTCTGATACAATCATTTATGCTTGTGGGCCTAAAGTGATGCTTCAATCATTGTCGACAGTTTTATCCGGCAAATATGCCTGTCAGGTATCGCTGGAAGAACGCATGGCCTGCGGTCTCGGCGCCTGCGTGGGCTGCGCTGTAGCCGTTAAAGACGAAAAGGGCGGTAAGATTTACAAGCGCGTGTGCGCCGATGGCCCTGTATTTGAACTGAAAGACGTGATCTGGGAATAGAAAGTATATATTAAAGGGGTATCCTCTCTTGAAAAGAGCGAACAAAACAGATGCGGCCATGGCTGTCGAGATTGCCGGGATAAAAATGAAAAATCCGGTTATGACGGCATCAGGGACATTCGGCTGCGGAGAAGAGTATGCCGATTATGTTGATTTGAACCGGCTGGGTGG
>JAKLES010000007.1 GCA_022711575.1 Deltaproteobacteria bacterium
ACACCGCGTTTCTCTATAGCGGATTTGGCTATTTCGACAACATGAACTATTTTTTCGGCAACAACGGTTATAAAGTCATCGACCGCAACGCAGTAAGTCGGAATGATGTAACCTTTGCAAACGTATGGGGCGCTTGCGACGAAGATTTGTATCGCTGGACGACGCGCGAAGCCGATGCCGTCTATGCGAAGGGGAAACCCTTCTACTTTTTTGTCATGACGACATCCAATCACCGGCCTTTCACTTTTCCGGAAGGACGCATTAACTTGCCGTCCAAAACATCAGAACGTCGCGGCGGCATAAAATATTCAGACTACGCCATCGGCAAATTCATCAGAGACGCAAGCTCAAAACCATGGTTTAACCATACGGTCTTTGTTATTGTTGCCGACCATTGCGCTGGAAGCGCGGGAAAGACAGCGTTGCCTGTTGAAAACTACCACATACCGTTCATCATCTATGCGCCTGGCGGTCAACTTCCGACCGGCCATATAAAGACCATTTCAAGTCAGCTTGATTACGCGCCCACCCTGCTCGGACTTCTGAACCGGAGCTATCCAAGTCGCTTTTTCGGTCATGACATACTTTCCACTCCTCCCGAGGAGGGAGATGCCATTATCGGCAATTACCAGACATTGGGACACATTGAAGACAGCAACTTCGTTGTCTTAAAAACGGTGCGCAAGAACGTTGCCTACCGCTATGACTTCGCGAGTCGTTCAATGATCAAGATACCCCTTGGTGCGGAAGCAATTACGGAAACCATAAGTTATTACCAAGTAGCCAGCTATCTTTATAAACATGGACTATACAATGCCTTGACGGTTGATGAGTTTTCCGATTATATAAAGCAGGGTCGTGCGATAACAGCCAGAGCCCCGTCTACCAAATAAAATGATAAAGCCTTCGTCATTAGAATGATGTGAAGTCGATGATATAAATATCCCCAAACTCAGAAGGAAATTTTTATAATGGCCAGATTCCGAATCGAAATCAGCCGAATATTTGTCGTTGCGCTGGCTCTTGTGATAGCTTTTTCCGGAAGCGCATGGGAAGAACAGGAACAATGTATTACTTCAATCCTATTTATGATAGGTTGTGTTCTGGTGGGTATCGCTACCCTCGAACGGTTATGGTGTTCTCTTTATATCGCCGGTTATAAAAAGATGTTCTGGTGACAGCAGGACCATATTCCATGTGTCGAAACCCTCTTTACTTTTTTAGTCTTCTCGGAACTGTCGGAGTCGGCTTTGCTTCGGGAACGCTTACGCTCCCTGCCGTTCTCTTTCTTATATTTACGATCTATTACCCGTTTGTTATAAAGAGCGAGGAAGCGGAGCTGCTGAAACGACACAGCGATAGATACAAGACCTATTTTGAAACTGTGCCACGATTTATCCCGAAACTGTCAAAGCTTCAAGAACCTGAGGAATGCGTTGTAAAACCGGTTATTTACAGAAAGCACATGTTTGACGCTCTTTGGTTTGTCTGGCTTCTCGGGATAATGGAAATCATAGAGTCACTTCATGAGCTAAACATTATGCCGATTGTTTTTAATTTTTATTAGGCTCTAATTTGCCGGTGATGCAAAGTCAAATCTGGGATAGGAGGTACAATAACGATGGAAGGTTGGACGGAAGAGGAAATAAAAGACAAGAACTTAATGGCACCATGCGGCCTGTATTGCGGCGCTTGCGGTGTTTACATTGCAATAAGGGATAAAAACGAAAAATTCAAGGAGGTCATGGGCAACCTCTATCAGACAAAAACGGAAGATACGGAATGTTACGGCTGCATGCAAAGCGAACCGCCGAAAAAGCTCTACGGCTATTGCGCCATGTGCGCGATCAGAAATTGTGTTCGGGAGAAAGGTTATTACTCCTGCCATCAATGCAGCCAGTGGCCATGCAGCATGATAGAAAATTTCGGTCTGGCCACAGGTCTTCGGGTAATGAAAAGGGCTATCCCGTTATGGCGTTCCAAGATCGCCGAACTGGGCAATGAGAAAGGCAGCGTGGAATGGGCACGGAAGGAGTTGGAGCGGTATCACTGTCCTGCCTGCGGAAAGCCGCTTTTTAGAGGAGCAAAGCGCTGCAGGGCCTGTAAGGCGGTGGTCGCCGAGGCGCTGGATGGAACGTTGTAAATTCGCGCAAGGATAATCTGATCGAAATTTTGTTTGAGAATCAAAAGAAGCGTTTATACGTCTGGCTGATTCAAAGAGATAATTTATTCACTATAATCATCACCTTAGTTTTTTGCCTTTCACGTCAAACCAATGGTAATTTTCATGGGCCAAGGAGTGCCCTCTTTTTTAAAATTCGGGTTTCCATCCTCCTGTAAACAATATTGACAATCCCGAAACACGCTGGTAAACAACATACAAATTCGGGGTGGCAGAGTCAAGAGACCTGTCTGAGATGATACCCGTTGAACCTGATCCGGATAATGCCGGCGAAGGGAGAATAGAAATGACTTGTTCGAACCCTTTCTCTCCTGCGGCGAAAGGGTTTTTTAGTAAATACGAAACAGGAGATTCATCATGAAAATTAATGCAGCGCAGATTTATCAATCCTTGGAAGAGATTAGAGCAAAAACCCCCTTGATTCACAATATCACGAATTACGTGGTGATGAACAATACCGCCAACGCCCTTCTGGCGATTGGCGCTTCGCCGGTGATGATCCATGCCGAGGAAGAAGTGGAAGACATGGCGGCGATGGCCTCCGCGCTGGTGATCAACATCGGGACGTTGAGCCCCTCCTGGGTACGGGGGATGTTCAAGGCATTGGCCAAGGCAGTGTCCAAAAGTATTCCTGTGATCGTTGATCCGGTCGGCGCGGGGGCAACCCCTTATCGCACGCGAACGATTCGCGAACTGATCAGCGCCGGCCAGCCGACGATTATTCGGGGTAATGCCTCCGAGATTATGGCGCTGACCGGCGATCGGCTGAACACCAAAGGCGTGGACAGTACTGCAGCTTCCAACGAGGCATTTCAGGCCGCGCAAAACATCAGCGAAAAACATCACTGTGCCGTGTGTATCAGCGGAGCCATCGATTATATCGTGGAGAGCAAGCGGATGATGAAAGTGGCCAACGGCCATCCCATGATGACTAAGGTGACGGGCCTGGGCTGCACGGCCAGCGCTCTTTGCGGCGCTTTTGCTGTTGTTGATAACAATCCATTGGAGGCTGCCGCTAAAGCGATGGTGGTCATGGGCATTGCCGGAGAAATGGCTGTTGAAAAATCGGCGGGTCCCGGATCGCTGCAGATGAATTTTCTGGATATTCTTTATAACTTGTCGGCTAATGACATTAGCCAACATTTAAAAATGGAGGAATAGCCGTGCGAGGCGTTTACCTGGTGACAGATCGCGACCTGTGCTGCAACCGATCCCTGCTGGATGTTGTGTTGCAGGCCGTGCAGAGCGGCACAGCTTATGTCCAGTTACGTGAAAAAGATTTATCCACGCACGACTTTGTCGAAGAAGCAATCGCCGTAAAGAAACTACTTCTTCCTTTTCATGTGCCGTTGATCATCAACGACCGGATTGATGTGGCGCTCGCCTGTGGTGCGGACGGTGTCCATATCGGCCAGAACGATATGCCGTATGAAACGGCCCGCAGGTTAATGGGGGATAGAGCCATGATCGGGTTGTCCGTGGAAACCTGGGCGGATGTTGAAGCCAGTCAGAATCTTGATGTGGATTACATCGGAGTCAGTCCGGTCTTTCCTACACCGACCAAAGCAGACACCAAAGAGGCGTGGGGATTGGAAGGGCTTCAGAAAATCAAATCCTTCAGCCGCCATCCGCTGGTCGCCATCGGCGGGATCAATGCATTTAACGCCCGGACGGTGGTCCAAGCGGGCGCCGATTGTCTGGCGGTTGTTTCAGCGGTTTGTTCGGCTGATGATCCGGCAGCGGCTGTCATAAATCTCAATGATATTATTAATTCAGCGTTAAGAGAGAAATAGCAAAATTTGGTAATGTTGGTTGAAGTGGGGAACAGTCATGCCACCCGTATACCCTGAAGGTCATGCGTGGGTGGTCGCGACCGTCCCCCATCGGTGATGTTATTTCCCCGTCTTTATGAAACGTTGGGCGAAAAACCGCCTTGACAAACTCGGCAACATGCAAAATACTTAATAATATTAAATTATTGGGATAGGCCGAACGATCTGAATTACCCCCGCTGGAACCCTGGAAAATCAAATGAATAGGCCTTGACAACATCTTTCCGGATAATTACTACTATTAAAATAGTGTTTGAAAGTATGTATAAAAAGTTTTCTTTAATTACACCATGGTAGTGATTGGTTGCAATTAGATATTTTTTAAATCTGATGTAGTAATTGAGCACACAACAAAAAACAGGAGGAAATATTAAGAATGAAACGAGTAACTTTGATATTTACGATGATAGCGTTATTGGTTCTTTGTGGTGCAGTGTATGCGAAAGACTATGAAATCTCGAAGAAAGCGGGAGATCTTAGCGTTCAGGTGAACATTGACAAGAATCCGCCCGTGACCGGTATCAATAAAATGACTGTGGCCATCAAGGATGCCACCGGAAAAACAATAACAGATGTCGCAGTGGCCATCGATTATGGCATGCCGGCGATGCCCGGAATGGGCGCCATGAATTACAAGACGCAAGCCACATTAAAAGGTGATAAATATCTGGCAACAATTAATTTCTCGATGGCCGGTCCTTGGTCGATAAATATTAAAATTAACCGCGGTGATAAAACACAGACGGTAAAATTAAATGTTGACATCAAGTAGGTTCTTTAAACTATGTCTTTTGTTGTCAGGTATTCTTCTTCTTGCCGCTAATCCGGCCCATAGTGATCCGGTGCTGGACGGCTTGATTGACGAAGCACTGAAGAATAATCCTGAAATTCAGGCATCACAGGCCCGGCTTGAAGCGGCCCGGCTGCGGATTCCTCAATCCGGCAGCCTGCCCGATCCGATGTTTATGTTCGGCTATCAAAATGAGACTTTCGACCGCTATACTTACGGCGAGATGCAGGGCTCCCAGTGGATGTTTTCAGCGACGCAGCAATTTCTTTTTCCGGGCAAGCGCAGGCTCAAAGAAGAAATGACGACACAGGATGCAGAGAGCCTGGAAGCCATGCACGAACTTTTAAAGCTTAAAACAATGTCGCGAGTCAAAGAGCTCTACCTTGACCTTTTTCTTGCTTATAAGAACATTGATCAGCTGAAGGATAAGCGGGAGTTAATCAACCGCATTGAAAGCCTGACCCTGTCGCGCTATGCCGCCGGAAAAGCCATGCAGTTAGATGTCATTATGACGCAGACCGAAAAATACATGCTGATGGAAAAAGAAGAAATGACTCAGCAAAAAATCCAGTCTCTGAAAGCAATGCTCTCATCGACCATTGGCCGGTATAAAGGACCTGCGCTCCCCAGACCTTCCGAACCCCTTTATCAGCCTTTTCCCCTGGAATTCAATGCCGCTCTCGATATGGCGATGCAACAATCGCCGGAGTTAAAATCGCGCAACAAAATGATCGAGGCTGCCAATACCAGACTGGCAATGGCACAGAAAGAATTCTACCCCGATTTTGCCTTGAGCGGCGGCTACTTCAACCGGACGGGTGAGTTTCCTGACATGTGGAGTGCCACGGCAACGATCAACATCCCGTTATATTTTCAATCAAAACAAAGACCGGCCGTCATGGAAGCAAAGGTTAATATTCATCAGGCCAGCCATGAACTGGAAGCAACGAGATTGATGATTGAAGCAGCGCTGCGGGATAACTATTCCATGCTCCGCTCATCGGAGAGGCTCATCGATTTGTATCAAAAAGGGCTTCTTCCTAAAAGCAGACAGGACATCGAGCAGGCATTGACAGGGTATTCTACGGGAAGGATGGAAGCCGTTAGTATTATGTCCCGTTTAAAAACACTATTGGATTACGAGTCTTTATACTGGGGCCAACGCGTAGAGCGAGAAAAAGCCATTGCCCGTTTACAGGCCATTACTGCTGAGCAAACCTTTGGAGAGGGGAAAAGATGAAAATAAGAATTGGCCGCCTGATAAAATCACTTGGTCCACTGATGGCGGGATTTCTGTTGCTCCTTATTGCGGCGCCGATTGCGGCCCAGGATCATTCACAACATGCTCGACCTACAACCACCACCAATACAGCTAAACCCTCCACTTCTCAACAAAACCAACCAATGTTGGAATCCCTTCAGGATGTCCCGCAAGTAGAAATTTCTCCGGAACAGCAGAAACTCATTGGAGTAAAAACAGTCAAAGCAGCGTTAATGCCGATGAAAAAAAACATTCGGACGATCGGGAGAGTCGAAACCGATGAAAGCCGGCAGGCAACGGTGAATGCTAAAATTGAAGGATGGATCGAAAAACTCTATGTGGACAAGACGGGGAGTTACGTCAAAAAAGGCGCGAAGTTGGCCGAAATTTACAGTCCGGAACTTGTCGCAACCCAGCAGGAACTTCTGACGGCTTTGCAATGGACAAGGGAAACGGCCACCAGCCCTGTAGACGGGAACAAGACGAGTGCATCCGACTTAAATAACATGATGGTCAGGGATGCAGCGGCCACTCTGGAAGCGGCACGCCAACGCCTGATTTTATGGGATATTTCCGCTGCCCAAATTAAGCGAATTGAAGCGATGGGAAAGCCGGTTCGGACGTTGACACTATATGCGCCCGTTACGGGCTATGTCACGCAAAAAATGGTTGTTGCCGGAATGAGGGTTATGCCGGGCGAAAAGATGTTTGATATAGCGGATCTTTCCAGTCTTTGGGTGATCGCCGATATTTACGAATATGAGTTGCCATTTATCAAGGTCGGAAACCAGGCGACCATTACACTGGCCTATCTTCCCGGCGTGGAAATGATGTCACGAATCGATTACATTTATTCCAGCCTGTCGGCGGAAACACGGACCATAAAAGTGCGCCTGAAGATCGCCAATCGCAATAATCAGCTCAAACCGCAAATGTTCGGCAATGTAGAAATTCGAGTCAATCTGGGTCATAAATTAGTGATCCCGGAATCTGCCGTAATGGATACGGGACGATCTATGGTAGTCTATGTGGATCTGGGTAACGGTGCGTTTGGGCCGAGGGAAATTAGAACAGGGATCAGAACGGATGGAAATGTTGAAGTATTGCGCGGTTTGAAAAACGGTGAAAAAGTCGTGGCGGCAGCTAATTTCCTGGTTGATTCGGAGGCACAGTTGAAGGGCGTAAAGCCACTGCCTTCCAGATAAAGGAAGATACATGATTGGGAAAATCATTGAATACAGCGCCCGCAACAAATTTATCGTTTTCCTTGTTGTATTTTTTGCCGTGGTTTGGGGACTGTGGACAATCAAGAATACACCGTTGGATGCCCTTCCCGATTTAAGCGATACACAGGTTATCATCTATACGGAATGGCCGGGACGAAGCCCGGACCTGGTGGAAGACCAGATTACCTATCCCATTACTTCCACTCTGCTTGCTGCGCCGAAAGTCCAGGCCGTCCGGGGATTCTCATTTTTAGGCAGCTCCTTCATCTATGTCATTTTTGAAGAAGGGACGAATATCTATTGGGCCAGAAGCCGTGTTCTGGAATACCTACAGGCAGTAAAGAACAAAATTCCCACCGATGTAAATCCAGTTTTAGGCCCTGATGCCACCAGCCTTGGCTGGGGATTTTCTTATGCCGTTGTGGATGAATCAGGCGAACTCGATCTGGCACAGCTTCGATCACTGCAAGACTATAGTATCAAACTCGCGCTAGAAAGCGTTGCCGGTGTATCCCAGGTGGCCAGCATCGGCGGCTTTGTCAATCAGTACCAGATCACTGTCGATCCCAATCGTCTATCGGCTTATAATCTGTCCCTTCCCAAAGTCATGGAAGCCGTGCGCAAGAGCAACCGCGACGTTGAGGGCCGGGTGCTGGAATTTTCCGGCGCGGAATACATGGTGCGAGGTCGTGGCTACCTCAAGGATGTAAGGGATCTGGAAGATATTGCCGTGGGGGCCAGTGTGGCGGGCACGCCCATCTACTTGAAAGATGTCGCCCGTGTTCAGCTTGGACCGGAAATTCGCAGGGGACTTGCGGAACTGGACGGCAAGGGAGAAGTCACTGGAGGGATTGTCGTTGTTCGTTTCGGCGAAAATGTTCTCAATGTCATTGAGCGTGTCAAAGACAAAATCAAAAATGACATTGCGCCGAGCCTGCCCAAGGGTGTGAAAATTGTTACGACATATGACCGCTCCGACCTGATCCATCGATCTATTGCTACACTAAAAGATGAAATTATCAAACTGGCTATTGCCGTGAGCCTTGTCTGCCTGATCTTTTTATTTCATCTGCCATCCGCATTGGTGGTGATTGTAACACTGCCCATTGCCATCATCATATCTTTTATCTGTATGTTCTATCTGGGTGTGACGTCCAATATCATGAGTCTCAGCGGCATTGCCATTGCCATTGGAGCCATGGTCGACGCTTCCATCATTATGGTGGAAAACGCCCACAAAAAGCTTGAAGAATGGGAACAACAAGGGAGCCCGGGTAGCAGAACGGATGTCATCATTACAGCCGCCCGGGAAGTAGGGCCTTCGCTTTTCTTTGCCCTTCTAGTGATCACCGTAGGTTTTCTGCCCGTTTTTACACTGGAGGCGCAGTCAGGACGTCTTTTCAAACCTCTTGCTTACACAAAAACGTTTGCCATGCTTTTTTCATCTTTTCTGGCCGTCACGCTGACACCAGTGCTGATGACGTTGTTTATCCGAGGGAAAATCCGGTCGGAAGAAAAAAATCCTGTGAGCCGTTTCCTACACAAAATTTATGAACCAGTTGCCCATCTGGCCATCCGTTTCCGCAAAACGGTTATTGTTATTGCCATCATCATTATGGCTCTAACCGCTTATCCCTTTATGAAACTGGGGTCGGAATTTATGCCGCCTCTTTACGAAGGATCGCTATTCTATATGCCAGTGACTATGCCGGGAGCTTCTGCTTCAGAAGCGGCACGTTTATTAAAAATGCAGGATGAAATCTTGATGAAGATTCCGGAAGTTTCTCAAGTCTTCGGCAAGGCCGGTCGCGCCGAAACGGCAACGGATCCCGCTCCGCTGGAAATGTTTGAAACGGTCATTAATCTGAAGCCGGAGGATCAGTGGCGCAAAGGCATGACGAGCGAAAAGATCAAAGACGAAATGAATGACGCCCTCAACATTCCGGGTGTGGCCAATTCCTTTACCATGCCGATTAAGGCACGCATTGATATGCTGGCAACGGGTATCCGCACGCCGGTTGGGATTAAAATCCTCGGATCGAATCTGGAAGAAATTGAAAAGATCGGCATGGCTCTAGAGCACCATTTACGGGATGTTCCGGGAACGCGTAGCGTTTACGCGGAACGCGTAGCAACCGGCTATTTCCTGGATATAGTCGTTAATCGGGAAGGCATTGCTCGATATGGTCTGGCCGTGGATGATGTTAATGAAATCATTCAAACCGCTATCGGCGGTATGAATCTGACCACGACGGTAGAAGGTCGGGCGCGCTATCCCGTGAATATCCGCTACCCAAGGGAATTGCGTAGTGACGTAGATAAGCTCAAACGGATTCTGGTGCCTGTGATGGCAGCGGGCAGCGTGAGTCCCGTTATTTCGTCTCCCATGGCCGTCGCCAGCGGCAACCTGCAAGTGCCACTGGGAGAGCTGGCTGACTTTCGCGTCATCCGGGGAGCGACGTCCATTAAAAGCGAAGAAGGACTGATGGCCTCCTATGTGTATATTGATATCACGGGCCGCGATGTCGGCAGCTATGTGGAAGATGCCCGCAAAAAAGCCGCAACAATCAAACTACCGGAAGGATACCGTTTGGTCTGGAGCGGGGAATACGAATATATTCTCAAGACACACGAGCGTTTAAAGCTGATTATTCCTTTTACGCTGCTGATCATTTTCGTGATTCTTTTTCTCAATACGCGGTCGGTGACCAAGACGGCCATTGTCCTGCTGGCTGTGCCTTTTTCGCTGGTCGGTTCTTTCTGGTTGCTATATCTGCTCACCTACAACATGAGCATTGCAGTATGGGTGGGGATCATCGCTTTGGCCGGTCTGGATGCGGAAACAGGCGTTGTCATGCTTTTATATCTGGATCTGGCTTATGAGAAGTGGAAAAAAGAGGGCTTGTTGAAAACGAAAAGTGATTTGGAAAATGCCATCATGTTCGGCGCTGTCAAGCGCATCCGACCCAAAATGATGACGGTGTGCGTCATTCTGGCCGGTCTAATTCCGATTATGTTCAGCAGTGGCGCTGGCTCCGATATTATGAAGCGTATCGCTGCGCCCATGATTGGCGGTGTTATTACATCTACAATTTTAGAACTAATTATTTACCCGGCGATTTATATGATCTGGCGAAGCCGCAGTTTGAAAAAGGCTTAAGCAAATAACAACGGAAATAATTTTCTTGACAAGCAGGAATCTCTCATTTATATAGCACCACAACTAAAAGGACAGGTTTTTCCAATGAACAGACATATCAACGCAAATAACAATATTTTTGGCTTCTGGTTTTATTACTATTATGCGTCGGTCTGCCTGTCGCTGAGGAGGACTTGGTAAAGTAACAAAAACCAAAACAGCCATGGGTGGATCGAAAGTCAGCTGCCCATGGCTTTTCTGTTTTAAAAGGCCGTGGCGGCAAAAGCCATGGCCTTTTTTCATTGAAGGGGGTATTTATGATTATTGTCATGAAAAGTCAGGCAACAGAAAAACAGATTGAGGATGTGATTTCATGGATCGAATCGGTCGGATATAAGGCGCATCCTTCCAGCGGTGTTGCGCGCACCATTATCGGAGCGGTCGGTGATAATCGCGATAAAGCCGTGCTGAAATACGCGGAGTCCCTTCCGGGTGTGGAAAAGACCATGCCGATTCTGAAACCCTACAAACTGGCCAGCCGCGAATCACACGAGGGCGATACGGTGATTAATGTCGGAACGATTGCCATCGGCGGTCCTGAGTTTGTCGTGATGGCCGGGCCCTGTGCCATTGAAAGCGAAGAGCAGTTGCTGGAGAGCGCCTATATTGTAAAAAAAGGCGGCGGACAGATTTTAAGGGGCGGGGCATTCAAACCGCGCACCTCGCCTTACAGCTTCCAGGGGATGGAGGAAGAAGGCCTGAAAGTGCTGGATTCTGTCAGCAAAAAGACAGGTTTGCCGACGGTGACCGAAGTGGTCAATCCCGCGGACGTTGATCTGGTGGAATCGTATGCCGACATGCTGCAAATCGGCGCGCGCAATGTTCAGAACTTCGCCCTGCTCAAGAAAGTCGGCCATGCCCGTAAACCGGTGCTGCTCAAGCGAGGGATGATGACAACGATCGAAGAGCTGCTCATGTCGGCGGAGTATATTCTGTCGTCTGGTAATCCCCTCGTTATTTTGTGTGAACGGGGTATCCGCACCTTTGAAACGGCCACCCGCAACACGTTGGACATCAGCGCCGTGCCGGTGCTCAAGAGCTTGACCCATTTGCCGGTCGTGATCGATCCCAGCCATGCCGCCGGTAACTGGAAGTATGTTATTCCGCTGGCGCGCGCAGCGGTAGCCGTCGGCGCGGACGGCATCATTGTGGAGGTGCATCCCGAACCGGAGAAAGCGGTTTCCGACGGCGCGCAGTCTCTGAAACCTGAAAAATTCTATCAGCTGATGGATGATATGCGGTCGCTCGCCAAAGTGATGCGCAAGTAAAGCCATGGAGCAAATATGAGAACATTGAAAGTCAATCTTGACAAAAAAATATTGTCGTCTCATGAAATCCGCATCGGTCATAACATTATGGACCGAATGGTTCTGCTCATTGCCAAGAACTACAAGGCCTCGCGCTATGTGATCGTGACCGACAGCAATGTGAACAGGCTTTATGGGCAGACCCTCCTTGTCGCCATGACTCAAGCGGGTTTTAAGGCGTCGGTGATGGAAATTCCTGCAGGCGAGTCCTCCAAAAATATGTCAACAGTCATGGATATAACCGGAAGGCTTTTGGCCGACGGCGCCGATCGAGGAACGCTTCTGGTTGCATTGGGCGGCGGCGTCGTAGGTGACCTGACGGGATTTGTCGCATCGATTTATATGCGCTCGGTTCCTTATATTCAGATCCCGACCACCCTTGTCGGTCAGGTGGACAGCGCGATTGGCGGAAAAACGGCCGTGGATCTGCCTCAGGGAAAGAACCTGCTGGGGACATTTTACCAACCTCGTGCGGTGTTTGTGGATTTGAATTTTCTCGATACGTTGCCGGACAGAGAGTTTAATAACGGTCTGGCCGAAATGATTAAATACGGCATCATTGGAGATGAAAAATTATTTCAACTGCTGGAAGAGGATATACATGCGGTCAAAAGCCGGGATTCCGTTCATTGGGTGAAAATGATTGAAACCTGCTGCCGGATCAAAAAATCCATTGTGGAAATCGATGAACGGGAACAGGGGCTTCGCAGGATTCTGAATTTTGGCCATACCCTGGGACACGCACTCGAAACCGTATCGGATTATGCGCTGTCGCATGGCGAAGGCGTGGCGCTGGGCATGGTTGCCGCCGCCAAACTGTCGGTGAAAATGCAATACTTGTCGGAAGATGAATTGATTCGGGTAGAACACGTCATTGCTCATGCGGGACTTCCGACCAGGATTTTGGCCTCCTTTGATCCGAAAGCCGTCATCGACTGCCTCAAAATGGATAAGAAGAAAAAGGATGATGTGATCCATTTCGTCCTGATTAAAAAAATAGGCATGCCCTTTGTCAACGGCAGCATCAATGAACAACTGATTGGCGATGTCCTGGAGGAGATGAAAGCATGAAGCTATCGCTGGATGAACTAAGAGAAGATATGAGAAAAAAGGACCGGGAAATTATCCGGCTGCTCAACGAACGTTCGCAAATATCCGTCCGGATCGGCCAGGTCAAAGGCCAGGCCGGCCTTGAGGTTTACAATCCGGCTCAGGAAGCCAGAGTGCTTCGCTATTTACAAGAACTCAATGACGGGCCTCTGTCGGACCGTCAGGTGACGTCGATTTTCCGGGAGATTCTTTCGGCATCACGCGATCTGCAAAAGCCCATGAACATTGCTTACCTGGGGCCGGAAGCCTCCTTTTCCCATCAGGCGGCGCGACTGCATTTCGGCACGTCCAGCCGTTTCCTGCCACAGCAGGGCATTGCGCGTGTCTTCGATGAAGTGGAAAAAGGCGCGGTGGAATGGGGCGTTGTGCCCGTGGAAAATTCACTGGAAGGGTCGGTGAATGTGACACTGGACCGGCTGGTTTTAACGCCCTTGAAAATTCAGGCGGAAATGTATCTGCGCATCAGTCAGTGCCTGATATCATCTGCCAAAAGCATGAAAGGCATCAAAAATGTTTATTCACATCCGCAAGGTCTGGCGCAGTGCCAGGCCTGGCTTCGCGCCCATCTGCCTAATGCCGTGTTGGGAGAAATGGAAAGCACGGCAGCGGCCGTCCAGATGGTATGTGGAAAAAAATCGGCCGCGGCCATCGGCAGCGCTTTGGCCGCATCTACTTATGGTCTGAATAAGCTGGCGGAAGGCATTGAAGACAATTCCTCCAACACCACGCGGTTTCTGGTGATCGGGCGGGGTGACGGGACGCCCACGGAGCATGATAAAACATCCCTAATTTTCGCTACGCCGGATTCTCCAGGAGCGCTGCATCGCGCACTGGCTTCTTTTGCGAAACGAAAGATCAATTTGGCGAAGATTGAATCGCACCCGGTGAAAGAAAGAATGTGGGAGTATCTTTTCTTTGTGGACATGATTGGTCACATGCGTGACAAGGCTGTTAAAAGCTGTCTGAATGAATTAAAAGATAAAACGATTCATTTGAAAATATTGGGATCGTATCCCCGGGCTAAGGACGGACTATGATTTGTGTATCCATTACAGAAGCGACCCATCAGGAGGCGCTCCAGGCGATAGAAAGATGCGCTCCGGCGGCTGATGCAATCGAATTGCGCATGGATTTGATTGCCGGTGGCGATTTGCCTCAATTGGTGGCCGCTGCCCGTTGTGCATCCAATCGTATTAAAGTAATTGTCACCTGCCGCAGGAAGGAGGAATCGCTTATTCCGGGGGCCGGTGTCCCTGTGGCAAAAAAAAATGAAATGACCAAAATAGCCAAGATGAAGCTGCTCAAACAGGCGGTTGCATGGGGAGTTGATTTTATTGATATTGAACTTGCCGCAGGAGAAAAAGCTATTGCGCAACTTCAGTCTTTTTGCCGCAAGCAAAAAAGCCTCACACGGATCATCGTGTCCTGGCATGATACCTCCAAAACGCCTTCGCTTACGAAATTAAAAGAAATATTTTGGTCCTGCGTGAAAACCGGCGCTGATCTTGTGAAGATAGTTCCTTACGCCTGCAGGATGTCCGACAACTTAAAAGTGCTGAGCCTGATCGCTTATGCCAAAGCGCAAAATCGCGACATCATTGCCATGTGTATGGGCGAGGAAGGCAAAATCAGCCGCGTCATGGCGTCGCAGTGGGGAAGTCATCTGGGGTTTGCCGTATTGCCGGGTGTCAAACAATCCGCTCCCGGGCAATTGACGGTGCAGATCATGAAGCAGATTGAACAGCTGATGAAGGGCTCTTTCCATATAGCCCGGCCCGTGCCGGCAATTTCGGATGCGTTGACCTTTGTCCTTTTGGGAAATCCTGTTCGTCACAGCCTGTCGCCTTTGATGCACAATACGGCGCTTGCGGCCATGAAGGTGGAGGGCCATTACAGCGCTTTTTGCGTAAGCGATGCGGGCGCGGCGATGGCTGGTATCCGGGGGATGAATATCCGCGGCGCGTCCGTAACCATCCCGCTTAAAACAGAAGTGATGGAATATCTCGACGAGATCGATGCGGATGCCCTCGCATTAGGCGCGGTCAATACGATTGTCAATGACTCGGGAAAACTCATTGGTTACAACACGGACTGGCTGGGCTTGATGCAGGCTTTGAAAAATAAAATCAGCTTATCGGGAAAAACCTTTGTCATTATCGGTGCGGGTGGTACGGCGCGGGCGGCGGCCTATGGCATCAAAAAAGAAGGCGGTCAACCGATAATTGTTAATCGCAATCAGGAAAAGGGAAAGGCGCTGGCCGCCCAGTTTGATTGTCCGTTTTATCCGCTTGCCGACATCGGCAAAGTTCAAGCTGATGCTCTGATCAATGCCACATCTGTCGGCATGTATCCGCAGATTCATCGTTCACCGGTTGATGCAGTGATACCGGCCAATTATCAGGTTGTGGTGGATGTGATTTATAATCCCTTGAAAACCAAATTGCTTCGGGATGCCGAGGCAAAAGGCTGTAGAATCTTCTCTGGCCTGGAGATGTTTGTACATCAGGGCGCAGAGCAGTTAAAATTATGGACGGGACGGGAAGCGCCGCTGGCCTTAATGAAAAAAACCGTCCGGGAAAGGCTGGAAAAATTTGAATCCTGAAATCAAGATCAAAGAAACCGTGACGACGGTGGATGTGCCTGGTTCGAAAAGTTTAACGCAAAGAGCCTTGATTGCCGCTTCGCTGGCGGATGGAAAATCGCTTATCCGGCATGCACTCGTGGCTGAGGATACTGAATATTTGATAGGAGGGCTCAAAAAGCTGGGTGCAAGCATTGAACCGGTTGCGGAAGGCTTTGTCGTTAAAGGGACAGGCGGCGCGATTGCCCATACAGGTCATGAAATATTTCTGGGAAACAATGGTACGGCTCTGAGGTTTCTAACGGCGCTGGTCTGTCTAGGGCGGGGAAAATACGTTTTAACAGGGGGAAAACGTCTTTGCGAACGACCGGTCGGGCCCTTGGTCGGAGCGCTTCAGGAAATGGGCGTTGATATAGCCTGCCAAAACAATTGCCCGCCGGTGGAAATTCTGGCTAACGGTCTGAAAGGCGGTTCTCTTACCCTTTCGAACGTTGAAAGTTCCCAGTATGTTTCCGCTCTGCTTTTGTGCGGGCCATATACGGCCAAGGGCATTGCATTGACTCTGGAGGGTCATATCGTTTCTTCGCCTTATATTGATTTGACCATTCGTGTCATGAGTGATTTCGGTGCAAATATCATCCGAACCGGCCAACATCAATATGTCGTCGGCACACAACATATGTATGAGGGCTGTGATTATGAGGTGGAGGGAGACGCCTCCAGTGCGTCTTACTTTTTTTTGGCTGCCGCGCTTTTAAAAAAGAAAATTCGCGTAACCGGTGTCTGTCTTCAGAGTGCCCAGGGAGACATTCACCTGTTGGATATTCTGGGAAAACTCGGTTGCCGGGTTGAAGGCGGAAAAAACTGGGTCGAGGTGACCGGATGCGATCTTATTGCGGGGGACTTCACATTTGATCTTGGCGGTATGCCGGACATGGTGCCGACGGTCGGCGTTCTGGCGGCTTTTCGCAAAGGGCGGACGGTCATCACCGATGTAGCGCATTTACGGATCAAGGAGAGCAATCGTCTGGCGGCGATGGTGAATGAGCTTAACCGCATCGGCATCAATGCCTCGGAACTACCGGATGGACTGGTTATCGAAGGCGGAACAGCGCATGCGGCCAAGATTGAAACCTATAACGATCACCGTATCGCCATGAGTTTTGCCGTCGCCTCTCTGGTAACGCCCGGCATTGCCATTGTCGATAAAAAATGCGTGGACAAATCTTTTCCCGGTTTCTGGCAGGAGTTGGCAAAGATATGAACGTAATCCTCATCGGCTACCGCGCATCCGGAAAGTCCACGGTCGGTTTGCTTCTGTCCGAAAGGCTTCAAGTTTCTTTTGTGGATACCGATCAGTTAGTCGAGGAAGCCGCGGGTCAGTCGATTAAAGAACTAGTCGCACTCGAAGGATGGGAGAAATTCCGTGAAAGAGAAACAGCAGCGATTGCGTCGCTTCGCGATGTGAATGCCTGTGTTGTTGCTACCGGTGGCGGGGCCATATTGTCCGGCGCAAACAGGGATCTGCTAAAAAATAGGGGCGCCCTGATCTATTTGAAAACGCCTTGGCCTGATATTATCGAGCGGCTCAGACGAGATACTCGGGAGAGTCAAAGCCGCCCGCAATTGACGTCCGAAAATCTTGTGGCGGAAACGATTGCCGTGTTGAATGAACGGATCCCTTTATACGAATCAGCCGCCGATTTTACGGTGGACACACAGGATAAAAGTGTTGTACGGGTAACCAACGACATCTATCAGTACTTGCTGGAAGCGGGCATTGTATCCAAAATAAACAAATTGAAAAAATGTTGAAAAATAATTCTTAGCGGGAGAACGTATGGCGGGAAATATTTCAGGTTTCGTGTTTCGCGTGACCACATGGGGGGAATCGCATGGCGCGGCGCTGGGCGCGGTGATTGACGGCTGCCCGGCAGGTCTTGATCTGACCGAGGACGATATTCAACAGGCGCTGGATCGTCGAAAGCCATCCCATAGCACGGCCTCAACTTCGCGCGGTGAGAAAGATCAAGTGGAAATCGTGTCCGGTGTCTTTGAAGGCAAAACAACAGGCACGCCGATATCGCTTTTCATCCGCAATGCCGACGTGCAATCGTCGCGCTACAATGACCTGAAAGATGTTTTCCGCCCCGGGCACGGCGATTATGCCTATTTTAAAAAATATGGCATCCGCGATTGGCGCGGCGGCGGACGCGCTTCAGGACGGGAAACGGTTGCCCGTGTCGCCGCAGGAGCGGTCGCCCAAAAGTTGATTGCCGCTGCCGGAATAGATGTGATTGCCTATACGAAAAGCATCGGCGGGATTGAGGGCCACACCTCAGGCTTGCTGCCGGCGCCGGACTTGAAGGCAAAAGTGCGTCAGAATCCTCTGTATTGTCCTGACCATCGGGCGGCTGCTGCAATGGAAGAGAAGATTTCTACCGTCCGCAAGGAAGGCGATACATTGGGTGGTGTGGTGGAAATTCTTGTACGGGGGTGTCCTGCTGGTTTGGGAGAGCCGGTGTTTGACAAGATGGATGCGGATCTGGCTGCCGCTCTGATGAGTATTGGAACGGTGAAAGCGGTGGAAATAGGCGACGGCTGCGCAGTGGCTGCAAAAAAAGGATCACAGGTCAATGACCCGATGGATGGACAAGGTTTTACTAAAAATTCCGCCGGCGGTATTCTGGCCGGCATTACCACCGGACAGGATATTATTGTCCGGGTTTACTGCAAGCCGATTCCCTCGATTGCCCTGCCACAACAGACGATGGGTATGGACGGTCAAAGTCATCCAATTGAAATTCAGGGACGGCATGATATCTGCGTTATCCCAAGAATTGTGCCGGTGTGTGAAGCCATGGTGTGTCTTACGCTGGCCGATCACTGGCTCAGACAAAAGGCGAACGCCAGATGAAAAATATGACCGTGGGCATTATCGGGGGGACAAACGGCATGGGGCGCTGGTTGGCTGATCTGCTGAAAGCGCAAGGCTGCCACGTTCATGTGACGGGCAGGAAGACGAAAATGACGTCCAAGGATGTGGTTAATATTTGTGATGTGATTGTCGTAGCCGTTCCCATTGCGGCGACCGCCGGTGTCATCGGGGAAGTCGGACCGCTGATGAAACAAGGCCAGTTACTGATGGACTTAACCTCGCTGAAAAAAGAGCCGGTGGCGCTAATGCTTAAGCATTCCGAAGCCGATGTGGTTGGTTGCCACCCGCTGTTCGGTCCGTCCATCAAGGAGTCTGCGGGTCATGCTATTGTTTTATGCCGGGGTCGGGGTGATGCCTGGTATGCTTGTATCAAGACCCTCTTTGAAAAAACCGGTTATTCTGTTTTGGAAAAAACGCCCGACGAGCATGATCGGATGATGTCGATTGTGCAGACGCTCAACCATCTCAATACCGTCGCGCTGGGCATGGCGATTGCCGAAACCGGAATCCCGCTTGGGGATGTTAATCAATTTTTCACGCCAATCTTTAAAACCAAAATGGATATTGTTGAAAAAGTATTCACCGAAACGCCCGAACTCTACGCCGATATTATCGCCGGAAATCCCGATATGGAAAACGTGCTTCGGTCCTACGAACGGGTTGTCCGGAATATTCGTGATCTGGTTACGGCGGGTGATGGCGCAAGGTTGAAAAAGGCGATGGAGAACACGGCAAAAAAATTGTTCGGTTGATTGAAGGCCGGCGGGTGCCTGCAACGTTGATATTTCTTTTTGATTTTTGCAGAAGTTCGTGTATTTTAACCATCCTATTAAACGTTCAAGCAAAAGGATCGTTCAATGTCTATGGATGAAAACATCAATCAAGTAGCCGATATGATCGCTAAGGCAAAAAAGGTTGTTGTCTTTACCGGTGCGGGTATCAGCACAGAATCAGGCATTCCCGATTTTCGCGGTCCCGGCGGACTTTGGACAAAGTATGATCCCGACGATTTCACCATTGATAAATTTCTGGGATCCCACGCAACTCGCAAAAAAATGTGGCAGCGATTGCGCGAAGGTGGCCTGATGGAAGACGCAATGCCTAACGCGGCCCATTATGCCATTGTTGATCTGGAGAAGATGGGCAAACTCAGTGCGCTGGTTACACAGAATGTGGACAATCTGCACCAGAAGGCGGGTAGCAACCCCGCGCTCATTCGCGAACTGCACGGCAACATGCAAATGCTGGTGTGCCTGAACTGCCGTGAGCGTTATCCCATTGCTATGATCCAGGAAAAATATGCCGATTCCGACATTATTCCGACTTGCGAATACTGCCGGGGCATTCTCAAGCCCGATGTCATTTTCTTCGGCGAAGCGCTGCCGCAGCAGACGCTGACTCAGGCTCTGCGGGAAGCCGAGGAATGCGACCTGATGATGGTGATCGGTTCTTCACTGGTTGTTTACCCGGCGGCTTATGTTCCTGTTCAGGCCAAGCAGGCGGGCGCGGATCTGGTGATCATTAACAAAGGTCCGACCGAACAGGATCATCAGGCCGATGTGCGTATTGACGCCGCAGCGGGGGAGACGATGACCAAGATATTAAATCGGCTGACCCCCTTGCAGGGGGTTCGGAGCTGATAGGCTGTAGGCTTTTAGGTCTATGCAGGCGAGCGTTTTGCACCCATCATTTAATCCTGACTGTCTAACCGCCCACAGCAGAAAGGACTATTTTATGTGTCTGATTCTTTTTGCGTATCAGATTCATCCTTCCTACCGTCTGATTCTGGCGGCCAACCGTGACGAATTTTATGATCGGCCATCTTCGCCTGCTGATTTCTGGATCAAACATCCCCAGGTTCTGGCGGGACTTGATTTGAAAGCAAAAGGCACATGGCTGGGTGTAACCAAAGAGGGAAAATTCGCGGCCATTACGAATTACCGGGATCCGGCCTCCTGGAAAGCTGAAGCCCCGTCCCGCGGCAAACTAGTCAGCCGGTATCTGACAGGAGCCAGCAATCCGGAAAAATATCTCAAAAGGATATCCCGAAAAGCACACGCTTATAACGGCTTTAACTTTCTGCTGGGTGATTTACAAGATCTGTTCGTTTACTCCAACCGAGGTGAAACCCGAAAACTTTCAGCCGGGATTTACGGTTTGAGCAACTGCCTGCTGGATACACCCTGGCCAAAAGTAAAGCGGGGCAAAAAACTGCTTAAAGAGGCGCTCACTGAAAAAGGAAAAGGACTGGAGGAGGCTTTGTTTGTCCTGCTGGCGGACCGTCACGTTCCACCGGACAGTCAGTTGCCTCAAACCGGCATAAATCTGGAATGGGAGAGAATTCTGTCGCCGATGTTTATCACCAGCCCCGTTTACGGCACGCGCTCATCCACGGTTTTGCTTATGGGAAATAATAAAAGCATAAAATTTATAGAAAAAGTTTATGATGGCGAATCAGAACCGTGGGTGACCAGTCGGTTCTCATTTTTTCAGAGACCGGAAAAATAAAGGAGGATGGCATGAAGGTCGTTTATTCCGAGGAGTATAAACAGGTCTATTCGTATGATCCCGCGTCCAATCCCGGCAGAATTGAATCCATAGAATTTGCTCTCGCGGGCAAGGTCGATTATGTCGAGCCGCAACCGGCTTCGGAAGAAGATATCGCGGCCGTGCATACCTCAAGGCACATTGCTGAAGTCCGGCGCGAAGGTGTTTATGAGATTGCGGCGCTTGCCGCAGGCGGAGCGATCAAAGCCGCCGAGATCGGGCTTTCCGAGCCCTGCTTCGCCGTCATCCGGCCGCCCGGCCATCACGCCTCCGCCGATACCGCCTGGGGTTTCTGCTATTTCAACAACATGGCCATCGCTCTGACAAAACTTAAAAAAGCGGACAAAATCAAAAAAGCATTTATTCTGGATTTTGACCTGCACGTGGGGGATGGCAATATCAATATTCTGGGTGGGGAAGGTTATGTGGCGATTCTCAATCCGGCCAGCCAAGACCGCAATGAGTACCTCAAAACCGTTAATAACGCTCTGATAAAAACAGACGCGGATATGATTGCCGTCTCGGCCGGTTTTGACAATCATGAGGCGGATTGGGGAGGTTTGTTGAAGACCGAGGATTATACGGAGATGGGACAATGGGTCCGGGAAGCGGCCCGCCGTAATGCCGGCGGCTGTTTCGGCATTCTCGAAGGCGGTTACAATCATACAGTCTTGGGCAAAAACGTCTGGGCGTTTATGGAGGGATTGAGCGGCTAAAAAGGAAAAGCTTGATCGGGCGGAGTCTTTTGCTCAACCGCGGTTTCCGGACTGAAATATTTTTCCGCTTTTTTATGAATCGGCTTGGCGTGGACGATAATGGATCGGGGCGCCGTCGGACAGGCGAGTTGACACGCGCCGCATCCGATGCAGTATTGCTTATCGATTTCAGGGTACAGAATGTTCTCCTTATCAACAAAGCGGATGGCGTGCGTGGGGCAGACTTCGCCGCAGGCGCCGCAATTCCGATGATCGACAAAAACAACGCAAACATCTTTTAAAAGTTCAGCCTTGCCAATCTGTGTCAGCTTCTTTTCGTCCAGGGAAAGCGCAAGGATCGCACCGGTGGGGCAGACCTTGCCGCAGATGTTGCATTTATATTCACAAAAACTTTTTTCATAATTCATTTTAGGCTGCAACAGACCGGATACGCCGAAGTCCATAAAAGTCGGCGTCAGCACCTGCGTCGGGCAGACGCTGACACAAAGAGAACAGGCCGTGCAGGCCTGTGTAAAGTGCTTTGTATTCAAGGAGCCCGGAGGTGTAACGGGCGGATTGGCCTGTGCGGCATGGGTGACCAGAAACGTGCGGATGTTTGTATTGAACGCGATAAAACCGGCGGCGGCTGCAACACTTCCAAGAATAAAACCCCGACGAGCCGGTGACCACGTATGTGCGTGGGTTTGACTCCGCCTGCGCTGATAGATGATGGTGGCTTTGGAACAGGCGTTAAGGCAGTTAAAGCAGCCGACGCAACGGCTCATGTCGATGGAGGCCGTTTGCGGATCAATACAGCCCGCCTTGCACATATTTTCACACCGCACGCATTCGGAGCAGGACTTTTGATTCAGTGTGAAATGGAAAACAGATATGTGCGATAGCAATCCTAAAAAAGTTCCCACCGGACAAAAAGTATTACAATACAGGCGGCCACGCGTTGCGGCAAGGTACATCATCAGCAGAAAGAAAACAACCGTCACGGCCAAAACCGACAGGGAAACGAAGGCTGTCTGCTTCGGATACAGGTAAATGTTCAAAGGCTTTAAAACCAAAATTCCCAGATTGTAAGTCCAGACAAACAGTGGTTGAAGAAAATGCGTGAAAATTCTTCCTGCAAGAGAGGTGGGGTCAAGTAGACTGACCAGCGATAGGGAGCCGATCAATGCCGTCGCGACCGTTAACGCCAGGAGCGAATAGCGCAAGCCGTTTAGCGGTCTGGAAAAAGAATGCCCGGGCTGTCGTCTAAATCTTTGCGATCCGGCGATCAGCAAATCCTGTAGTGCGCCAAGCGGGCACAGGAAAGAACAGTAAACCCTGCCGAAGAACAGAGTGGTCACCACTATAAAGATCAGACCGATGATGCATAAAGCTTCCGGCTGCGTGACCGTATGCACCAAGGCCGGTATCCCTTGAAAAGGGAGTAGAAAAGTCGAGAGACTGACGGACAGCTTTTCCGAACCCAAAAACAACAAAATAAACAAAATAAGAATGATTCCGGATGTGACTTTGCGGATTCTGATCAGATTCAAGGATGACGCCTCTTGTTTTAATGGAGAGAACGGTTTTGCCATCCCGCGGGATGGTTGCCAACCCTTTCCTACATAGCGTACGTGACAATTTTTAACTCTTTTAAATTCATATTGCCGGTTTTCTGTGCATGGGCGATTCTGATGTAATCTATCTCTTCCGGTTCCTTCCCGAATATCCTGGCGGCTGCAGCGTCAATGGCGACAATGTCTTTCGACAAAAGCAGGGTTTTTTTCATCTGGACATTGGCAGACCGGGGGTTCGACGGACCGGATGGTCCATGGCTCATCAGTACGCGATAAGCGTCCACCACGTTGAGATCGGGTTTGCGATACATGCAGAAATCTGCGATACACTGATCCAGACCGGTCAGATGGTATTCCATGCGGTTTTTAACGATTCCCATCAGGTTTTTCATGGCGATGGATAAATGTGCGGAGCTGTGATGCTTGAGCACCGGCGCGTTGATGAAAACATCGCAATCCAGAATCAGGCTGTGTACATCCGCTGTTTTGAGTTTTTTCCCACCGGGAATTTTGACTTCACGGTAACTGAAATCATCGATGGGCACCACAATGCCGCGGGCCGCTTTTGACGCTTCTTCAATACCGCTCAATTTGTAGCAATTTCTGGCGTTGCCGGGGGTGGCTGTCACGACGTTGTCGAAAACATAAACTCGTTTGGCGCCCGCCGTGTAGCAGGATTCAATGAGAGTTTTGATAAGCAGTGGATTGGTGGTGGCTCCGACCTCTGGAACACGCGGAAAGCCAATGTTGGGCTTAACGACAACGGTCTGGCCTTTTTTGACAAACTGATTCATGCCGCCCATCAGTTCGATGGCTTTTTTGAACATTGCGTCGGGTTCACCGTTTTTAACGGCGACCAGATCGGGGATACGGGCAGGTTTTTCCTTCGCCAGGAGAAAATCCGGTTTACCGAGAATAGCCGCGCCGCCCGCGATCAGGCCGAGCGATAAGCCTTTAGAAATCACTTCCCGCCGGTTAAATTTTTGCGTGTCTATCATGCTCGCCTCCTGTTCATGGTGCGTTGATAGTAAGAGACAAATAAAATTTGCTGGTGGGTAAGAAGTATAAGGAGAAAGTGATCCTGTGTCAATGAAAAGAGGATATCAACGATGCGCTTCTCTCGATAATATTTATGGAGGAGGCAATAGGTCAGCCTATTTAGCGACTATTATTCTTTTGACATGCCGGTTTGAATTTCCTATACTGCAACACGAAAGGCCAGGCACTGATCAAGAACTGTTGACGGCCCCGTGTTGCTGACTACTGTTTTGTCTCTAAGTGATTCGCAAAATTTGGAGGGACATGATGGCCATCATTGCTTTCATCATGTTTTATCTTTTTTTTCCTGTTGTCGCCATTTACCTAGCCAGGAAAAATGCCCTCTGCAACAAGCTCGGCGCGGTTGTGATCTGTTATGTCGCCGGGATAGTTATCGGAAACATTGGACTCCTCCCCGCGCCTCTTGCCACCGTACAGAATCCCCTGATGCTGATTGCCATCAGTCTGGCTTTGCCTCTGATGTTTTTTTCCATTGACGTACGCCGCTGGAGCAGGCTCGCGGGGAAATCGCTTCTTTCCTTCGGGCTGCAGACCGTGGCGATCATAATTGTCGCCACCCTGGGTTTTTTCATCTTCCGCGACTGGGTGGGAGCAGAGACCTGGAAACTGGCCGGCATGTTCGTCGGAGTTTACACCGGTGGAACGGTGAACTTGGGCGCCATTGCCACGGCGTTGCGTACCGATCAAACCCTGTATCTCGCTGCGCACACGTCCGATGTGGTGGTATCGACCGTCTATCTGCTTTTTCTGATGACCATCGGACAGCGGATTTTGCTTAAATTTCTGCCCGCCTTCCAGCCGGCTGAAACCGCATTCTTGGAAAAGGACCCGGATTTCGATTCATACGCCGGTATATTCGAAAAAAAGACTCTTGTTCCGCTCCTGGGCGCCTTGGGACTTGCGGTGCTGATCTTTATAACGGGCGGCTTATCCTTTCTGATCTGGAAAGAGGATATAGCCTTTGTGGTGGCGATCCTCGCCATATCCACGCTGGGTATCGCTTTTTCGTTCGTTCCCGCAATTCGGAATATCCGGATGACCTACCAGATGGGCAATTACTTTATCCTGATATTCTGCCTTGTCGTGAGTTCCATGGCAGACTTCAACCGGCTGGTGTCCACCGCCCCGATCATGCTCGCCTATGTGACGTTCACAATATTCATCTGCCTCCTGCTGCATGTGGCACTGGCAAAGATATTCAAGATCGATACGGACACGGTAATCATTACATCCGTTGCGGGAATCTGCTCGCCTCCTCTCGTCCCCATGGTTGCTTCGGCACTGAAGAACAAGGAGGTGATAGTTTCCGGGGTGATTACGGGTATCATCGGCTGGGTGGCGGGAACATACCTCGGTATTGCTGTGGCCTATATGCTTCACGGGTTGGGTTCTTAATCGACTTACGACATCAAGGAGGACATCCATGAAACTCTATGAATTTACAAAATCCTACCAGCTTTTTGAGGAAGCCCAGAAATACGTGCCCAACGGCATTTACGGGCCCCGCACGCCGGCCTTCCTCACCTTCGGCTCTTATCCTGCCTTCATTCAACGCGGCGAGGGATGCAGAATCTGGGATGTGGATGGAAACGAATACATCGACTACATGTGCTCTTTCGGAACCAATCTCCTCGGGCTCAAACACCCGAAGGTGGATGCTGCGGCAAAAGCACAGTGGGAAAAAGCGGACTGCTTCACGCTGCCTTCCGACCAGTGGCTGCCTCTGGCAAAAAAAATTGTGGGGACTGTCAACGGCGTCGACTGGTGTGTCTTCGGTAAAAACGGCTCCGACGTGACCTCTTACGCGATCACGCTGGCCCGGATATTCACCGGGAAAAGGGATATACTGCTGGCGCAGGGTTCTTATCATGGCTCCCACTTCTGGTGCCAGCCTCATG
Source organism: Deltaproteobacteria bacterium (assembly GCA_022711575.1). Classification (GTDB taxonomy): domain Bacteria; phylum Desulfobacterota; class Syntrophia; order Syntrophales; family Smithellaceae; genus UBA8904. The sequence goes on from JAKLES010000007.1 coordinate 26,200, forward strand.
GGCAGGGTGTGCCGGAGGAATGGAAAACCCATGTCCATTATTTTGAATACAATAATGTGAACGACCTCAAACGGGTTTTGTCGGAACACAGCGGGACCGTTGCCGGTATAATGCTCACGCCGCACCGGCACGACGCTATGAAAGATCAGGAACTGCCATCAAAAGAATTCGTCGATGCGGTCAATGAGCTTTCCCAGAAGGATGGGTTCATGATTATAGTTGATGATATCCGCTGCGGATTCCGGCTTGATCTTGCGGGGAGCTCAAAGCATTACGGCTTCAATGCCGATATCCAGTGCTTCGGCAAGGCCATGGCAAACGGTTATGCCATCTCGGTGGCTGCTGCTCGGGAAGAGCTGAAGGAGTCGGCAAAAAATATATTCTTTACCGGCACCCATTTTTTCTCCGGTGTTCCCTTCGCGGCTGCCTTGGCGTGTATCGACGAAATTCAGGCCAGCGGCGCAATTGAGTATATCAGAAAAACGGGAACTATGCTGATGGACGGCCTCAGGCAATCTGCCAGCGCTTGCGGCGTGTCCGTCAGTGTCACCGGACCGCCGGCAATGCCTTACATGACCTTTTCCAATGACCCTCTTTTTGAAATGAACCGGTTTTTCTGCGGGCAGGCGGCGCGGCGCGGCATCTTTTTTCATCCCCATCACAATTGGTTTGTGTGCGCGGCCTTGAAAGAATCCGACATTCTCCAAACAATCGACGTGGCCTCGGTTTGCTTTAAACTTACGAAGGAAAAATTCGGTGGCTGAGATGAAATGGTACCACATCGGGATAAAAGTGAGAGACAG
>JAKLES010000070.1 GCA_022711575.1 Deltaproteobacteria bacterium
ACTTCCACGTTCTTAAAATCTAAGTCAATTTTTGGAATGCTATGTTTTGTAAGGAGACCGATCCATGACGTGGGATGCCGTTACCAATATTTTTCAGGGTGTCACGACGTTAGCGGACGCATTTTCCCGTAACCCCAAAATGGCTATCGCCAGAATTGCTCTTATTTTGCTTGGGCTTTTGCTGGTCTATCTGGGAAAAAAAGGAAAACTGGAGGCGTTGCTCATGATTCCCATGGGACTGGGCATGGCCACGGTGAATGCAGCCATTATGTTTTTTGATCCCTTGGACCTGCATGGCGGCATGGGGACGCTTTTTGTGGAAGCGCAGGCCGGAGCTACGGCGGATGCCGTACAAAACGCCGCTGATTTGATGACTATTTTGCAGATTGACTGGCTGCAACCCATTTATACTTATACCTTCAGCAACGGTTTGATAGCCTGCCTGGTTTTTATGGGAATCGGTGCGCTGCTTGACGTTGGGTATCTCATGTCTCGTCCTTTTCAGAGCATGTTTATTGCTGTTTTTGCCGAATTGGGTACCATTATTACGCTGCCCGTCGCCCAGATGTTCGGCTATACACCGCAGCAGGCCGCGGCTATCGCGATCGTCGGCGGCGCCGATGGTCCGATGGTCTTGTTTACCTCGCTTCGGTTGGCGCCGGAACTTTTTGTCCCCATCGCCATCATTGCTTATCTTTATTTGGGCTTTGCTTATGGCGGTTATCCTTACATGGTCAGGCTCCTGGTGCCAAAAAAGCTGTTGGCCATCAAACCTCCGCCGCCCAAAAAGAAAAGAAACATTACCTCCGGGGAAAAGATGCTCTTTGCTGTTGTCGCGTGCGTTTTCCTGTCTTTCCTGCTTCCGGTTGCAGCGCCGTTAATTTTCTGCCTGTTTTTCGGTGTTGTCGTCCGTGAATCCGGCATTAAAGAATATATTAATCTTTTACAGGGGCCAATCCTTTATTCGTCCACGATGTTTTTAGGAATGCTTCTGGGTGTTCTTTGCGACGCCAATACGATTATGGATCCGAAAGTTTTACCCTTACTGTTGCTGGGTGTTTTATCGCTGCTGGTTTCCGGACTCGGCGGTATTATAGCCGGTTATATATTGTATTTTATATCGGGCGGTAAATTTAATCCCGCCATTGGTATTGCCGGCGTCAGTTGCGTGCCGACTACAGCCAAGGTTGCCCAGAAACTGGTTTCCAAGGCTAATAAAACAGCCATTATTTTACCGGAAGCTCTGGGCGCCAATGTCAGCGGCGTCATTACCACGGCAATCATTGCCGGTATTTATTGCAGCCTGCTCGCGAAATAGACAAGGAGGATGTTATGGGCGGATGGACAGCGGCTTTTTTTACGTATCTCTTAACGATTATAATCGCATTTTTTTGTGCCGGCATGATTCATCTAATGGTCGTTCTTTTGAATAAGCGCTCCAAGAAGAAAAGATGAATTTACCTGACGCTTGCTAACTTTGACGGACTTTTTTAGAAATTACGGCCTTGAAATCCAACCAAAATTCTGTTTAACCTGCCTGGCAAAGGGTTATTTCTTATGACAACAAAATCAAAACCCATCGAGCAGAATCGATGGGTTTCATCAGCACTGAAAGTCAATCTGGAAAGGACGGCGGTGGATGTTCAGATCCCGCCGCAATATGCGCCGCTTTTGCAGATTGTTCAAGACCACTACGGCTTGCAAAAAAAAACACGCGAGCTGCTCATCGAACTCAACCATCCGTATGTCAACTGGGAATATGTTCTCAAAGAACTCAAGTCCATCTCCATTGGTGATTTTTATATCTATAATAATTCTCCGGAGGGACTGTCTGCTTTATCCATTCTGCTGACAATTTATTTTGACGTTCTGAAATCACCCGCGTCCGAAGATGTCAAAGACAGCGCCATTCATTATCTATTCGACTATGCGGACGCGATTATTCTGCAGAGCAATGAATATCTGGAAAGAAATCTGTCTCTGTTTCCGGGGTTTATCAACGCATTGATGGATATTGCCGACGAAGAATCGGTGTTGTTTAAAAAATGTTCATCCTACCTGAAGAGAATTATCCGGTCGGTTATGGAAAAGAAAGTGGAGATTTCCACGCCGGCTTTCGCTACGTTGCTCTATAAAATGTATCGAGCGACTTATACTTTCTGGCTAAGTCAGCCCGATCCTGCCCTATGGCTCATCGCTGAACGCAAGGCCGAGGCAATGCTGAACGAGAAGGCTTATCTGGAATTGATCCAGCCGCTCAGTCATCATCATTTTCGCAAATTGGTTCTGGAGCTCGAAGCGCTTTGTCCCCAAGACGGCGACAAAGCCGGAACACGTATCGGGGATTTCCTTGCCCTGCCGGATTATTTCCAGATTCTTGATGGCTACCTGCATGTAGCCGACGCGCTGGAAAAATCTGAAGCCTATTCGGGCCGTCATCTCGTTAAGCTGGATTTCCTTTTCGGAGTCATGTCTGCTCCGGGGCTTCGGGATATCCATGTCAGCGCCATGCGGGAAATCAATTATTCATTAAAACTTGTTTTTCAGGAAGAGAAGAAAGAAAATCTGGATGATTTTGTGCGGAAGATTTTCGGTTTCCTGAAAATGAATACGTCGCAAAATGAATTCCGCGGTGCAAGCATCGACTGTATTCTTACGGCGGCCAAAGAGGTTTTTGCGCAAAACATCCACCCGCTTGTGGAAACCTTTCTTGACGAACTGATTGCCTACGGTTTTGAATACCCTGAAATTAAAGGATCATCGACAGACTGGCAGGTGCAGGTCAATCCTGAACATATTCGAGCCATCCGGGCCTGGCTGGAAATTATCGCCATGAAACCGCGCTGGACGAAAAGATTAGTCTCCGCTCTGATCATTAATTTGAAAATCGGCGGGATTTTTATTCGCGACACGGATCTGATTCAAAGGGACATTTCCCGTTTGCTCAACACGGATATCGCTCCGGCTTACAACCTGATCAAGCAGCTTTTGCGTCTCTTTCCCGTGTATTTCAGTGAAATCGGCGCGGAAGGGGAATTACGGGACATCACGACCCGCGTGGATGAGTTGTCCTTCCGCAATGACCGCTTGATCGATTTTTTCCGCAAGCAATCCCACGTGGAGAGCAACAGTCTGATGGTCGAGTTTATCGAGAATATTTTCCGCTACTGGTTTTCCGGTGACAAACAATTTATCCGCAAACATATTCCGGATGAAATATATGACCAGGTGATAAACGCCGGTAAATATTTTGACGGCATGCATCAGACCTTTGTGCACCTATTTTCCGAAGCGAACAATGACCCACGAAAATTTCTGGAATGGGACAAGGCAAGAATTACCAGAGAGATTTCCCAAATCAAGGATGTTTCCGAGACAGATCAAGAACGCGTGTCGCTGATGCTCCGTATTTATCAATTAATCTATAAAAAATATTATCCGCAGTATTTTGATTTGCTCAAAGACCTGAAATCCATCAATGCTTTTTCCACGCAGGATATCCTCTCCCTGCAGAGATCGCTAGGCGATAAAAATTATTACCGCAGCCTGACGATCATTCTGAAATTCCTTGGCGCACTCAAAGCCAGGATTCTTTCCGGGCAGAAAACTCAGTCTTTTGAAAATATCTACTATAAAAGACACATTGCCGCGGGCATTCCGTCCATGTATGGAACCTATCATGAAGAAAAATTTGACGCCCTGGGGATGACGCTACGCCTGGAAAGCTTGGGCGGGATGCTGTTCGAAGAACTGATCAAATCGCTGAATCTGAAATTCATCACCAAGCGCACGATTATCAAAATTCATATTTATTTATGGCATTATATTAGCGCGCTAGAGCTGGAGGGCATTTCCACCGAAGGACTGGTGGGCAAGGTTAAATTTATCACAAGTGCGCTGCCCATCAAACAGTTTTCCGTGGATCAATACATCGATATTTTCAGGTTTATTTCCAAAGGTATTCAGGATGCCATCCGTGATTATTATATCGACGCCCACAGCGTCAATCTGCCGGTAATCGTCCGCCAGGTCAACCCGCAGACGGATAAAACAGACGGTAAAGGTGAGCAGCTCCGGCAGGATGAATTTGTTTATCAGCAATCAGAGAATTTTATCCGCGGCATGATCTCGTCCGCGTTCGGACTGCAGGTAATGGATAATTTCGTTCATGCAGTCATTAAAACGCTCAACGCGGAAACGGAAAAATTCAAGGACAACAAACGGATTCTCAATCTTTTGATGGCCTATAACCCTGAACTGACCGTTTCCGCCATCTACAGCAAAAACTCGAAAATGGACAACCAGATTCTTTTGGGAAACAAAGGCTATTTTTTGAAGAAGCTGGTGTCCTTCGGATTTCCGGTTCCGCCGGGATTTATCATTACGACGGAGGTCTTTCGGGGCTACGACGCTGTTTATGGTTACCGTTATGTCTTCAGCGATCTGGCTGCGCGTGTGAACAAAGAAATTGCCGCGTTGGAAAAGAAAACCGGTCGTAGATTCGGCGACCAAAACAATCCTCTCCTTTTGTCGGTTCGAAGCGGCGCCACGGTTTCTCTGCCCGGCATGATGCGCTCTTTTTTAAATGTGGGCATCAACGCCTCGATTGCCGAAACTCTCAGTTTGAGAAAAGATTTTCAGTGGGCAGCCTGGGATTCCTACCGACGATTTTTGCAGACGTGGGGTATGTTTCAGGGATTAAGCCGTGATTTCTTCGACGCTATCATAGATGATTTCAAGCAAAAACATGGCGTGGAAAGAAAAATTCAGTTTTCACCTGATCTGATGAAACAAATTGCCCTGGCTTATAAAAAAGGTATTCTCGACAGCGGTCTTCCGGTGGCGGATGATCCAATGCGTCAGTTGCGCCACGCCATTTTGCAAGTATTTAATTCCTGGTATTCCGAACAGGCCCAAATTTATCGTCATCAGATGCATTTATCCGACGAGTGGGGAACAGCCGTTATCGTGCAGGCGATGGTTTTCGGCAATTTTCATGAACGTTCCGGCTCAGGCGTGATTTTTACGCGTGATCCGAAAAGCGCTTCATCCGATGTAACACTTTACGGAGATTTCATCTTCGGCGTTCAGGGCGATGATATTGTTTCCGGTTTGGTCGAAACCTTTCCCATATCTGAAAAACAGCGAATTGCAGAGAATCGTAATACGGAAATTTCGTTGGAAGCCACCTTTCCGGCCATCTATGCCGAGTTAATCAATATAGCGGAAATCATGATTTACGAAAAGGGTTTCAATCATCAGGAGATTGAGTTTACGTTCGAAGGTCCGCAAAAAAATCAGCTGTTCTTGCTGCAAACGCGGGATATGGATCAGACCAAAACAAAAAGTTTGCGGCGTTTTAAAGACACATCCTCGTTGCGTGATTCTCTTCTGGGAATAGGAATCGGAGTAAGCGGTGGCGCACTTTGTGGTCGAGCCGTTTATTCCGAAGATGAAATCAAACATTTTCGCAAAACGGAATCTAAAACGCCGCTTATTCTTGTGCGTCCGGATACGGTTCCCGATGATGTCGGCGTCCTTTTGCAGGTCGAGGGGCTCCTCACGGCTAAAGGCGGTGCAACCTCCCATGCCGCTGTGACTATTCCGCAGTTGGGCAAAGTCGGTGTGGTGGGGTTCAGTAAATTGAAGGTCTATGAAACGGAAGGCTATGCCGCGCTGGAAGGCCACACCATCAAGACGGGAGATTTTATCTGCATTGACGGCTGGAGCGGCGCTCTCTATTTAGGAAAGCATGAAAGAGAGACGGATAAGTATTATTC
>JAKLES010000071.1 GCA_022711575.1 Deltaproteobacteria bacterium
CGCGGCCTTGAAAGAATCCGACATTCTCCAAACAATCGACGTGGCCTCGGTTTGCTTTAAACTTACGAAGGAAAAATTCGGTGGCTGAGATGAAATGGTACCACATCGGGATAAAAGTGAGAGACAGTGAAGCATCCATCAGGTTTTACCGGGATATACTGGGGCTCGCTGTAGTCGATACGGTGGAGGTCTGGGGAAAGAAATTCACCTTTGTGGGAAACGACACCATCCAGATCGAAATTGAGCAGGCCAATCCCGGTGATACCCAGGCTGATCCTTCCGCGATGACCGGACTGAACCACTTCAGTGTGGTGGTGGACGATATACACAAGTTTGTGAAAGAAGCCCGCGGAAAGAGCGCCGACGTGCTGATGGACCCGTTTAATCCCAGGCCTGACCGGTTCACAACCTTCATCAAGGATCCGGACGGTGTTCTGATCCAGGTCATTCAGTATGTGAAGTCAGTGGTATGAAAAGACCACTGGTCTATAGGATGCATTGCAATCTGGTTCCCCAAATATAAAAAAGGAGGTCTATACGCGATGTCGGAAGAAACCCACAAAAAAATTCATGACGAAAAACATCTGGACAAATTGACGGTCAAAGAATTGCGGGATATTGCCGCCGAGTTTCCCCATGAACGGGCGATCCACGACATGAAGAAGGAGGAACTCATCGTTTTCATCAAGGCGGCGAAAGGCATCAAAGATGAAGCGCCCCTCAAGAAAAAGAAACATGTGGCCAAAATCAAAATGTCCAAGCCTGAACTCAAGGCGAAAATCCGCGCACTGAAAGGTCTCCGACGGCAGGCACTGGAATCCAGTGAAACTGAAAAAGCTGTCCTGTTGCGTTATCAGATCAGCAGACTGAAAAAAATATCACGCCGTGTCGTTGCCGGGTGACAAAGTAATACGTGGTGTGTGACAGGGGCGCAAAGGACGGTCTAGGCCTTCGCTAAAGACGATGGGTAATGGGTCGGTGATTTCCCTTCAATCCCCGCCCTTGGTGGGCGGGGATTGAAATCAGAAAATGTCGGGTGATCGTTTTCTTCGATTACAGCATTTCAATGGAGCACGCCATCGATACTCCGCCACCGCCGCACAGCGTGGCCATTCCCAGCGACTTGCCGTGTTTTTTCATGGCGTGAATCAGCGTGACTATAATCCGGCAACCGGTGGATCCTACCGGATGTCCAAGACCGATACCCGATCCGTTGATATTGGTAATTTCCCGGTTAATGCCCAATTCTTTCTCGCAACCCAGATACTGGCCTGCAAATGCTTCGTTGATTTCCATCAACTCAAAAGCATCCATGGTAAGCTTCGGGTCATTTTTAAGCAGGTTTTTTACGGCTGGAACCGGGCTTAAGCCCATGACGGAAGGATGGCAGGCACCACGTGCTGTGGAACGGATTCTGGCAATCGGCTTCAATCCTAATTCTTTGGCTTTTTCAGCCGACATGATGATCATGGCTGAAGCGCCATCGTTTAATCCGGAAGAGTTGCCGGCCGTTACCTTGCCTGTTTTGGGAATAAATGCCGGCGGTAATTCCTGCAACTGCGCCATTGTCAAACCCGGACGGAAATGTTCATCCTTGTCAAAGATAATGGGTGGCTTGCCTTTTTTCTGGGGGATTTCAATGGGTACAATTTCTTCCTTGAACTCACCATTCTTGGTAGCGCGCTCGGTGTTGTTATGACTGCGCAGAGCGACCTCATCCATTTCCTGGCGGCTGATGTTCAAAAGCTGGGCGATAAGTTCTGTGGTGTGGCCCATGATATAAGGCTTCCCTTTTAAACTTTCGAAAGGCTGGCCTGATTTGACGGGACCATCGTCCGATAATGGCATCACATAAGAGCCGCAGTGCAAAGCGCGGATCAGGGAATCCACTAAGACGCTGTCCTGAAGGCGGCAGCCCCATCGTGCATCAAAACTGGCATAGGGGGCGCCGGACATATGCTCTAGGCCGCCGGCCAGAATGATATCAGCCATACCGCTTTGGATCATAGCCATGCCGCTGATGACGGCTTCCATCCCTGAAATGCACACGCGATTCACGGTGACAGCGGTTACTGTATCCGGAATGCCGGCTAGCAGAGCCGCCACGCGAGTGGTATTGAGTGTATTAGGGTGTTCAAGGCAGCAGCCGAACCTGACATCATCAATCGTGGCCGGATCTATTCCGGCACGCTTGATGGCCTCTTTCATGACAACGGCCCCGAGACGGGCTCCGATCATGTTCTTCAATGTGCCTCCAAAAGTTCCAATAGCTGTTCTGCACGCCGATACAATAACTACATCTTTCATCGTATAATCTCCTTTTTGGGTAGAGTGAGTAAATCCCTGGGGCCATTGGGATGGAAATCAAGACAACCATCCAACGCGTGGCGGATCGATTTTGTTTAATCCGTAAATCTTTCCAGAGGGTTTTCCTTTTAAAGCCAGGGCAGGGGAGATGTCAAGAAGTTTTCGGCTATTGACATATGTGTCTGGTGAATTTCTGATAAATTTGCAAAAGACTGAATGAGCATCATCGCGGGGTTGTTGAATATTTTGTTTAAAAACCGACTCAAAAGACAACTATTTAGTGTCAGGTGGAGCGGGACAGAAGGATGAGGGGAGTAAATCTTAGCTCACTTTTCCCGGAGTTCCGCGATATGCTTTACCTGAGCGCTCAGGTTCGTCACGTAGGCGACCCGTTCCTGCAATATGCCGCCCTTGATGTCGTATTCAGTATGGGCCATGTCTTGAATTGCTTTTTCAATGTCGCCGTCAGCTGCGTCCAGGTAGCTTTCAATAAGTTCGCGGTACCGGAAAGTCTCAGACAGAGAGCGTTTCAAAAAATCCTTTGCGTCCTCATGCGTCAGTACCCAACCGTGGCCCAGACAGACTATTTCAGGCTCAATAGAGATCATCAGTTTCAGTGAGTCGATATAGTCCCGGTAGGACGCAAGAAACTCAACCTGCAACTCGCTTCTTGTTGCACCCTGAAGAACACCGCAGGCCTCGCTGGGAAACAAAGCTTTAATTTCCGGAAAGTAAAAAGCCAGCGAGTCCTTGGTATGGCCCGGCGTCTCATAAACGCGGCAGGTCAGTTTGCCCAGGTCAAATTCATCTCCTTGCTTCAAGAGAAGGTCTGTTTCAAATGGATGCAACGTCAGATCTTCCCCTGCGGTATTATATTTCAGGAGTTCGACATGGTTGGCGCTGAGGCGGTTCATCATTTCCAGTACCGATGGTTTCTTTAACAGACCGGCAACCCGCGCGTGTGCACCGATCCTGAGACCGGGGATGTGCCGCTTCAAATAATGCGCAGAGCCAATATGATCATAATGTGAATGGGTTAAAAAGAGATAATGAAGTTGATCAATATCGCCAAAGATGTCCTTGACAGAAGTAAGGTAGCGGGGTCCCAGAAGATTCACACCCGCGTCAATCATCAGATTCTTCTTTTCACCACGAATTACATAGGTGGGATACCAGGCATTCGGAATCGCCGTGATCCGCTCATGTATTTGCCCTTTCGCCTGTTGCTTCATACAATACCTTGCCGTCTGCTAGTCGTCGCCAGCAGTTCCGGGCTGATTATATTAGCATTTAAATCTTTAATGAACCGTCACGAAGCAGAATGATATAATATTCCGTTTTCCAATTTTCCTCTTCATCTTTTTTATTTTCTTTCACTCAGTTCCAGTAGAATACCTCCGGTGGATTTGGGATGGACGAAAGCGATTTTCGCGCCGCCCGCTCCGTAGCGCGGTTTTTCATCGATCAGACGCACACCTTGGGCTTTGAGTTCGGTCAGCGCCGCTTCCAGATTATCCACGCGCAGCGCCAGATGCTGCATGCCTTCGCCGTTTTTCTCAATATATTTGGCGATAGGCCCATCGGGCGATGTGGATTCCAGAAGCTCGATTTCCGAATCCCCTACGGGAAAGAAACAAACCTTTACTTTCTGTTCCGCCACTTCTTCCACGCCCGCTGATTTAATTCCGAGCATTTCATAAAGCTTGGAGCTTTCCGCCAGACTCTTGACTGCGATGCCGATGTGATCCACCTTTAAAATGTTCATGATAATCTCCTTTTGCTAAAACCTCCGTCCTTTCAGGCAATCGAGCACTTTGGCGGCGGCTGTGGTGGGGGTGACGATCCCTTTTTCAACATCGGCCAACAATTCGGTAAGTATTCGGGCAGCAGGACTTTCGTAAAACCATTCCTGCACGCCTTCGCGAACCATGAATTTTAACCATTCCCGTGCCTGTTCCTGTCTTTTCAACTGCAACTCGCCGCTTGCGGTCAGCTTCTCGCGATGATCCAGGATGATGTTCAAAATGTTTTGTAGCCCGGCTTTCGTGATGGAACTGCACGTGACTACCTGTGGTGTCCAGTTTTGATAAGGGGGTGAGAGCAAGTGAAACGCCGTTTCATACTGCCGCCGTGCGATGTTGGCTCTTTCAACATTGTCGCCATCGGCTTTGTTGACGGCCACTACGTCAGCCAGCTCCAGAACGCCTTTTTTGATGCCTTGCAATTCGTCGCCGCCACCGGCGATCATCAGCACCAGAAAGAAATCGACCATCGATGCCACGGTGACTTCCGATTGGCCGACGCCGACGGTTTCGATCATGACCACGTCAAAGCCCGCCGCTTCACAAACCAACATCGTCTCGCGTGTCTTGCGGGCAACCCCGCCCAGTGTCTTCCCGGAAGGGGAAGGACGGATAAAAGCTTTATTGTTTACGGCCAGCTTTTCCATCCGGGTTTTATCGGCTAGGATGCTGCCCCCTGTTTTAGGACTGCTGGGATCAACCGCCAGAACAGCCACCTGATAATTTTTTTGCGTCAACATAGCGCCGAAACTCTCGATAAAGGTGCTTTTGCCTGCGCCCGGAAGCCCCGTGATGCCCAAGCGAAGAGACTGGCCTGTGTAAGGCATCAGCGCATCCAGAATTTGCCTGGATAATGCCTGATCGGCAGGCAATGAGCTTTCGACGAGGGTGATCGTTTTGGCCAACATCCGCCGGTCCCGGTCCAACACGCCTTGAATGTAGGACTGTCCCTCTCGTTTTTCCATCTTCGTCTCACCTTCAGGTTTACCCTGTACTTCCGAAAATGTTGTCGCCTTTACACGGTTTCATCGATCCAACTGATTTAAATTGCGGTGATTATACCGAAAGGTGGCGGGGTGGGCAATTTAAATTTTGTTGGAGGTTATTGATATTCCCCGAGTAAAACATTTTGACGGCACGATGAATCATTATCTACTTCGCTATTTTTGCCTGAATCCGGTCCTGATATTCGGTGATCTCGTGCCTCAGGATATCGAGGTCGGCGATGCGGTCGTCAAGTCTCTTGAGATGATTGCCCAGCAGTTCCAAAAGACGCTTGAGGACTTTATCGTTGGATTTTTCGTAGGTCCACATGGCTTCAAGTTCCTGCATCTCCGAAAGTGTCATCCCCATGATTTTCAAACGCTTGATTAATTTCAGGCGTCGCAGATCGACGTCTGTATAGATTCTACGGCCTCCCTCAATGCGTTTTATGGAATTGAGCAGGCCTATTTCTTCGTAATAGCGGATGGTCCGCTGGCTCATCTCCAGTTTTTTAGCGAGTTCGCCGATGGACGTAAATTCGTCACTCATGGTTGCTCCTGATTTTTAGAAAGAGATTGCAGAGGCGCGCCGCGGCAGGCCCCCGCGCATTTATGTGTTGAATTTTTCTT
>JAKLES010000072.1 GCA_022711575.1 Deltaproteobacteria bacterium
ACACCGGATAATTCTTCCGGGAGGCAAAAGCGCTTGAAAACAAAATATTGCTCAAGGAGATCAAAGTGTCCAAGCATGTCCAAATGAAGAAATGGCAAGAAACGGCAATCAAAGAATTAAAAGGAAGGCCCTTGGAGTCTCTCAACTGGGAAGCGCCTGAAGGTATTGCGGTCAAACCGATTTATACCGCTGAAGACCTGGAGGGGCTCGATACCGTCAATACCCTTTCCGGTATAGCGCCATATCTGCGAGGGCCTTCGGCTACGATGTATGCCAATCAACCCTGGACCATCCGCCAGTACGCGGGATTTGCCACCGCGCGCGAATCCAATGAATTTTACCGGAAAAACTTGGCTGCCGGACAAACGGGTTTGTCCGTGGCCTTTGATCTGGCCACACACCGGGGTTATGACTCCGATCATCCCCGCGTTGCGGGCGATGTCGGTAAAGCCGGTGTGGCGATTGATTCCGTTGAAGATATGAAAATCCTTTTCAATAAGATTCCCCTGGATAAAGTTTCCGTCTCAATGACGATGAACGGCGCAGTGCTGCCCGTTTTGGCCGGATATATCGTGACGGCGGAGGAGCAGGGCATCGAGCAAAAGCTACTGGCCGGCACCATTCAGAATGACATTCTCAAGGAATTTCTGACCCGCAATACGTATATTTATCCACCGCGCCCCTCCATGCGGATTGTCTCCGACATTATTTCCTACTGCTCAAAAAATATGCCACGCTACAACACCGTCTCCATAAGTGGTTATCATATGATGGAGGCGGGCGCAGATTCCGTATTGCAGACTGCTTTCACGCTGGCCGACGGCAAGGAATACATCCGCGCCGCCATTGACGGCGGCCTCAAGATTGACGATTTCGCGCCAAGGCTTTCGTTCTTCTTTGGTGTGGGGATGAACTTCTTCATGGAAATAGCCATGCTGCGCGCGGCGCGTTATCTGTGGCATAAAATCGTCGGCGAATTTCATCCGACCAACCCCCGATCATCGGTTTTACGCACACATGTGCAAACTTCCGGTTGGAGTCTCACGCAGCAGGATCCCTACAACAATATCATCCGCACCACGTTGGAAGCGCTGGCGGCAGCGCTGGGCGGCACCCAGTCGCTTCACACCAACTCGTTTGACGAGGCGGTCAGCCTGCCCACGCCGCTTTCCGCGCGTATTGCCCGCAACACGCAGATTATTATTCAGGAGGAATCGCAAATCTGCCATGTGATCGATCCCCTCGGCGGCTCCTATTATGTGGAATCCTTAACGGCGTCGATTATCCGGGAAGCACAGAAAATCATGGATGAGATTGAAGAGCTGGGCGGCATGGCGCGCGCCATTGAAACCGGCATGCCGAAACTGCGCATTGAAGAATCCGCCGCACGCCGTCAGGCGCGAATCGACCAGGGCAAAGACACCATCGTTGGCATCAACAAATACAAAGTCAAAGAAGAAACCACGATTGAAGTGTTGGATATTCCCAGTACCGTCCGCGACGAGCAGATCGCACGCCTCAAAGACATCAAGGCCAGGCGAGACAACGAGGCTGTACAAAAAGCACTGAAGAAGATTACAACCGTGGCCGAAAAAGGCGGCAACCTTTTGGAAGCGACGATTGAAGCTGTGAGGCTGCGGGCGACAGTGGGAGAAGTATCCGACGCCATGGAAAAAGTATTTGGCCGCTATGTCTCAACCACACGGGTTATCTCCGGCGCTTATTCTTCCGAGTACGGCGAAAGCGACGTCATTAACGCATTGCGCGGGCGGACTGAGAAATTTCTGGAGAAAACAGGCCGTCGTCCCCGGCAACTGGTAACCAAAATGGGGCAGGATGGTCATGACCGGGGGATTAAAGTAGTCGCCACGGCGTATGCGGATATTGGCTTTGACGTGGATATCAGTCCAATGTTTCAAACCCCTGAAGAAGCGGCCAAGATGGCCATTGAAAACGACGTGCATGTGGTGGGTGTATCCAGCCTGGCCGCAGGCCACAAAACCCTTGTTCCTCAGCTTATAGAAAATCTGAAAAAAATGGGCGGTGAGGATGTCATTGTGGTTGTCGGCGGCGTGATTCCCCCTGCGGATTATGACTTCCTTTATTCCAAGGGCGTCAAAGGCATCTTCGGGCCCGGTACAGCCGTCACCGATTCGGCGGACAAAGTTCTACAATTGCTGGAAGATAAGTACATGGGCCATTCCTGATTGACAGTAAATGCAAAATATTAGCCGCCAGGCCTCTTACGGATGATTTCCTTGCAGAGATTCAGGTAATCTTCTGCGCCGTGGCTTTGGGGAGCATATTCAAAAATGGATTGACCAAAACTGGGGGCTTCAGCTACCGCAATATTTTCGCGAATAGCGGCATGGAAGACCTGTGCACCGAACCGTTCTCGAACCTTATCCATGATAGCGTTGTTCAGCCTTTTTCGCGCGTCATAGCGTGTAGGAATGACCCGATACGCGGGCCCGTCTTTATTGAATTTCTTTTTAACTTCCTCGATCAGATTCAAAAGCCTGCTCATGCCCTTGAGCGCCAGAAACTCCATCTGCAGCGGAATAAAAACTTCCTGACAGCTCACCAGCGCGTTAATCGTCAGCAGTCCCGACGCCGGCGGGCAATCAATGATAATATATTGAACATCGGAAACAGCCGACAGACGGCTTTTCAGAATCATTTCCCTCTTGGGAAAGGCGGCCATTTCCATTTCCAGACGCGCCAGGTCGAGATTGGCAGGCAGAACTTTCATGCCCTTGATGTCCATGACCGAATCGGTAAGCGGTGTTGTTCCTTTCATCACCGAATAAATCGTGTTTTTCAGATCATGAGCGTTCAGCCCCAGAGAATAAGTCAGATGTGCCTGCGGGTCAAAATCGATGACTAAAACTTTTTTCTTAAACAGAGTCAAGCCCGCAGCGATATTGAGAGCGCAGGTTGTTTTTCCAACGCCGCCTTTTTGATTGCAAAAAGCGATAATGTCAGGATTGGACATGCTAAAATCTCCCGGAATACATTTCAGGGCAGCTTGTGATGAATGCTTTGACGATCCCGGCAATTTCTTTTTTCATAAGGGAGCAAAACCTTTTTCTATAAACACAATAATGGTTATCGTGCTGCAAGTCGGCCGATCATCAGAAAACAAAAACAGCGGCGGCAACCACGGTCGTATATTTGTTATCCAGGCAGATCTTTGACTGGGTCACATTCAGCGTCCGGACAATCTTGCCGCTGATCTTAAAAATTTCTTTTTTCTCATCCCAGCTTTCATCCACATTGAAATCAATGCCCAGCGTGGAGGCCAGCATAGCCGCGGCCAGGTCTTCGGCATGGTCACCGGTCTGCTTTTCGGTCAGGCCAAAGGCATGATGCTCGCTGATGTAGCCGTAGGATGATTTATCCGCGGGGATTGCGCAACCCACCGAAGCGGCAAGCAGCCGCTTGGGTTCATTGCTGCAGCAACGGCTCATAACACAATAGGTAATCGCGCCCGGCACGAGCGATTTGAGCCCCTGCGACTTGGGGATCATTTTACAACCGGGAGGAAAGATACTGGACACCTGAACTAAATTGCATTTCTCAATACCGGCATTGCGCAAGGCGCGCTCAAAGGAATGCAATTCATCCTTGTGAGTGCCGACTCCTTTGGTGAAAAAAATCCTTTTAGGAACAAAATCCTGCATGGTCGTCTCCTTTTGAAATAAATGCTCAGTTTCTTATGCTGGGGAATTATTAAACACCCAAGAGATCATGGTTGTCATTTACACGAAATTCTTTAGAATGCAAAATAAAATGATTGGGCAAGTCATAAACCGTTTATCTTGCCTGAATCATAAAAAAAGATTATATAAGACCATCATTTAGGGGACGTCTTCGTGATGAAAATAATTTTAAGTTTAGCAGTGGTTTTGTCTTTTGTTTTATCAGGTTGTATTGCCACACCGGATACCATTCAGGACGTCCGTGAATTACGTCAGGATCATGCTTCCTATTTTACCGATAGTGTCCAAAGTGAAGAGCTGTTGGCTGCCGCAAGTCAAGCCCGCACGGATGAAGATTATAACATCATCTACTTTTCGGTCTGGCACCAAAACGGTCCTTTTCACGCTCTGCCGGATAGTGTTCAGCAGGATTTCAGGAAATTTGCTCTCAAACCCGGTTACGGCGAAAACAAAAAACGGCATGCGTCGTCCTGGTTGAAAAAACTTCAGCAAAACGCCACGCTCAAAAACTACCCCAACGCTTTGTCTCGAGGAATCACCACCCGGAATACAAATTTGCGGGTTTTGCCGACGTCCACGCCTGATTTTAACAGTCCTGACGGCGACAGCTCCGCTTGGCCTTTCGATAATCTGCAGCGTTCTTCCGTGCCCGTCAATACGCCGATTTATGTCTGCCATCTCAGCGCGGATAAAGCCTGGGCGCTCGTTGAGACTTCCCACACTTACGGTTGGATTCCGGTTGAGGATTTCGCTTCCACAGACGACGAATTTGTCAAAACGTGGGAATCAGGACGCTATGCGGTGATTATCCGTGATCATACGTCCGTTCTGGATGAAGACGGCCGGTTCCTTGTGCGGGCGTCAGTGGGGCATGTTTTCCCTTTAACGGAACGTTTGTCGGACCAGATGCAAATGCTGATCGCCGTGTCTGATCGAGACAGACAGGCGGTGATCAAACGGGGTTTCGTTTCAGTGGACGCGGCTACGGAAAAACCATTGCGCTTCAACCTGGTCAACGCGGCAAAGATAGCGAATGAAATGATCGGCGAACCCTACGGCTGGGGCGGACTTTACGGCAACCGCGATTGTTCCTCCATGACCCTTGATTTCTTTACTGTATTTGGCATCTGGTTGCCGCGTCACTCGGAAGATCAGGTGAAAGAAGCAGGCGTTTATATCGACCTTTCCGGCCTTAGTCCCGAACAAAAAGAAAAAGTTATTCTGGAGAAGGGCGTCCCTTACCTCAGCCTTTTATGGCGTAAAGGACATGTCATGCTGTATATCGGATCAAAGGACGGTCGGGCACTCATCTTTCATAACATTTGGGGCATCCGGACGAAAGATTTAGCAGGACGTGAAGGACGGAAAATAATCGGACAGGCCGTGATTACAACACTCCAACCAGGGCGCGAGTTGCGGGATGTTGATTCGGCAGCCGGCTCTTTGCTGGATAACATTGCTGCCATGAATATCCTGGTTCCCGCCAATCAGGAGAAACTCTCCCCATGATCAAATATAAAATTGTTCTGGAATACGACGGCACTAACTACAGTGGATGGCAGGCGCAGAAAAACGCCAGAAGCATTCAAGGCGCCCTGATTGATGCGGCTCAAAAATTTCTGGACATGCCGGTAGAAATTCAGGGAGCGGGACGCACCGACGCCGGTGTGCATGCGTTGGGGCAGGTAGTCCACCTGGAAACCACGCGCAAACTCAATGGTGAAACCTTGCGGATCGGACTCAACGATCTTCTCCCCGCCGGCATCAATGTTTTAAGCGTGGAAAACGCTCCCCCGCGCTTTCATGCCCGCCATTCGGCCGTCAGCCGCAGTTATCTGTATCTGATCGCTACCCGGCGCACTGCCTTCGGAAAGAAGTACGTCTGGTGGGTCAAGGACAAACTGCATACCGGCAAAATGCATCAGGCGCTGGC
>JAKLES010000073.1 GCA_022711575.1 Deltaproteobacteria bacterium
ATATCTCTGGGCATAACTGTAATCAGCGAAGAAGAATTTTTGAAGCTCATCAGCAAGAAAGAACTATGAAAAGAGTACATGTATATGTTAGCGGTAGAGTGCAGGGTGTTTTCTTCCGGTCTGAAATGCAACGAAACGCCACAAAGCTTAATCTAGCCGGCTGGGTGCGCAACAGGGAAGATGGTCTTGTCGAAGCTCTGCTGGAGGGAGAAGACGGTGACGTGGATAAAATGATCGTCTGGTGCCATCAAGGTCCACCGGCTGCTCGTGTTGACCACTTGGATGTTATAGAAGAGCCTTACACGGGAAACTTGCACGGTTTCCGTATCTCATATTCATAATCATCCAAATCCGAATATGACCATTGGATTTTTATTCCACGCCCAGTTTTTCAATACGATAGCGCAATGCATCAAAAGTGACATGAAGTAGTTCTGCCGCTTTTGTCTTTGACCCTTTTGTTTTTTGCAGAGCTTTTTCGATCATTCTTTTCTCAATCTTTTCCAGTTCAGCATTCAGATGAATGCCCTGATCTGGAATCTCCAGGTCAATACCGTTCTGTCCACCATTGGTTTGGGCTGACAGTACCAGGTTTTCTGGTAAAATAATATTAGAGGTTTCCATGGCCACGCCACGTTCAATGATATTTTCCAGCTCGCGAATATTACCAGGGAAAGCGTATCCTTTCAGTAATTCCATTGCGTAAGAAGAAATCATCCTCACTTCTTTACCAAATTCGCGGGCATATTTTTCGATAAAATAGTCTGTCAAAAGCGGAATATCTTCCTTCCTTTGCCGAAGCGGCGGCATATGGATGGGAATAACGTTCAGGCGAAAATAGAGATCTTCGCGGAATTCACCTTTTTTTACTCTTTCGTGTAGATTTTGATTAGTGGCGGAAATGATGCGCGCATCGACTTTAATATCCTCCGCTCCGCCAATGCGGCGGAAAGTTTTTTCCTGCACAACTCTCAGGAGTTTTACCTGCAGGACGGGCGGTAACTCGCCAATCTCGTCCAAAAAGACAGTGCCGCCCTTGGACAACTCGAAAAGTCCCGGCCGATCTGCATAAGCGCCGGTAAATGATCCTTTCATATAACCGAACAGTTCACTTTCCAGCAGGTTCTCCGGAATACCGCCGCTGTTAATGGCCATAAACGGCATTTTGGAGCGAGAAGAATTGGCATGAATGGCCCTCGCAACCAGTTCCTTGCCTGTTCCACTTTCCCCCAAAATAAGAATATTGGCCGGCGTGTTGGCCACTTTTTGAATCGTTGAGAATACTTTGGCCATCTCCCGACTGGTACCAATCATGCCACAAAAAGATGCTTCGGGTGTTTCGTTCTTCGGTGACTGATTCTCACTGACCAGTCCATTTTTCAACAATGCCTGACGAATGATTTGCTTTAATTCTTCGATATTGCCGCCTTTTTCCACATAATCATAAGCGCCTTCTTTCATCGCATCAACTGCTGTTTCTCCGGAGGCATAGGCGGTAATTAAAATTACAACCGTTTCCGGTCGATGATCCTTGATGGTTTTCAGGAATTCAATGCCGTCAATTTTAGGCATTTTCAAATCTGTGATGACTAAATCATACGCTGTTTTACGACAGAGATTGATTGCCTTCACGGGGCTGTCGGCAGTTGTTATATCATAGCCTTCTTTGGTTAACATAATCTCCATAAATTCTCTCATGCCTTGGTCGTCATCAACCACCAGAATCTTCGCCATCCTGCTACTCTCCTTATTTTATGAATATTCAATTTTAATTACAGGGCAACATAACCGTAACGGATGTGCCCTGATTGATCTTACTTTCAATGTTTATTTTACCACCGTAACCGTCAACAATACGGCTGACGATGGCTAAACCTAAACCGGTTCCTTTAACCTTATTGGTAAAAAAAGGTTCAAAGACATTTTTTAAATCTTTTTCTTCAATCCCGCATCCTTCATCCGTTATTTTAATCGATGTATACTCTTTTCTATCTTCCAAGTTAACGGTCTTTATTTCAAGAAACAAATTACCTGTTCCTTCCATGGCCTGCAAGGCATTAAGCATTAGATTTTGAATAATTTGCCGGATTTGTTCTTTATTGGCATAGGCTTTGTTTTGGCCGGAAAAAGCTCTAAGTATTTTGATGTTTTCCGTCCATTCACTCGACATTTTTATATTTTCTATAACTTCTTCCGCGACTTCATCAACATTTACATGTTCCCTGACTTCAGGAACAGGTTTGGAAAGTAAAAGAAAATCACGCACGAAGTTATCCAACTGATCCTTACCTCGCATAATGATCTGCATTAACCGTTTGTCCGTCTCTTCCATTCTGGAATTCTGCCCCAATAATTGAATGGAACCGGTAATGGATGCCAGAGGATTTCTCATTTCGTGGGCAAGACTGGCGGCCATTTCGCCAATAAAAGCTAGCTTTTTACTTTTTTCAAGATTTTCCTCCATTCGCTTGATTTCCGTTAAATCCTGAAAGATCAAAATATGGCCTATTTGCTTGCCATAGTTGTCTTTCAACGATGAAAACGAACAACCCAAATGAACTTTTTTCTTATCCCCGCGAACGATTTTCACTTCTCTTCTGCTTTTGGGCATATCAGACGTATTAGAGTCAAAGAAAGTATTAAGCTCGGGAAATATTTCTAGGATCTTATGGTTCTCTATTGATTGGAGTTGAAAACCGGTAATCGCCTCCGCTGCTCGATTGAAAGTCTTAATCCGCCCCTGTAAAGTGACGGTCATGATGCCGGTATCCACCGATTCAATGATGCTGCGAAAAAGGAGATCCAGTTGGCCGAAAGCCGACTCACTTTCTTCCAATAATGACCTGGTTTTCTTTTCTTGTTCAACAACAATACTGGCTAGAAAAGCCACAATATAAAATGACAAGATGTGAACAATAATTCTCGCAAAAATGTCGTTTGCTTCAACAAGGTAAACATGGTTGGTGAAATGTAGGACGGGAAAGATGTTGAAATATTCAAACATTAACGCCAGTCCATAGGCTATGCTGGATGCGGATGCAATAATAAAAGCGCCACGGCGGCCCAGAAATATGGCGGAATAGATGATCACCAATATGTAGAGCTGCGAATAGTTGCTGCCACTGCCGCCGGTTAGGTAAACTAAAAAAGAAACCAGACCAATATCGACAATTAATTGGGTATGAATATTAAACTGAAAATACTTTTCTTTTCTTAAAAGGAGTGTATAAATCAACGACAAGAAATACATCGTAATGATAACAGCATAAATTAAGCGCTGGAGAGTCGGCGAAATGGGAATTACCCCTCTCATCGTCCCCAGTAAGAAAGTAACCAGTAAAAATATGGAAATGACAATCAACCTACTGATAATCAGCAGTTTGAGTCTCTGCTCATTTCTTTCATCTTTTTCTATATTTTGATGCATGGTTTGTTTCCAAATATTTTGGATTTGAGTTTCTTTTTTTGATTTTATAATATTTTATAATTTTTAGCTAATCATTTGAATAATTTTGTTAACAGATGACTTCCCGTTGATGCGTAGGCCATTATTATATCCCCTGCTCGCCCTAATGGCGGGTATTATGATCGGCGATTCTATCGCTCTACCCTGTCTGTTTTTATTGACCGGAGCATTACCGATCATGATTATTTTACTTCTCTGTATCAGAAATAAATGGAACATTGCTGCTTTCTTCTTTATTCTCCTCTTCCTGGTAATTGTCGGCTTATTTAATATCCAAAGACAACAATACCTGACCCAGAACGATCAACATATTGCTCATCAAGTAGATCAAGGCCCATTGAACGTGGAAGGCATTGTCCTGACTAGCGAACAAATTGCCCCAGCTAACAATGCTTTGATAGTTCGTTGTCAGAGAATGATTATAAATAACTCGTATCTCCCCGTGACGGGCAATATTCGTCTCGTTATTCCAGCGGATCTCTGTTTCCAATATGGTGACTTTATCCGCTTCCATTCTAAAATAAAAAAAATCCAGAGTTTTCACAATCCAGGAAGCTTCAATTTTGAACGTACCCTGAACCGGCAGGGTATTTATGTTTCAGGATTCGTAGCCAATCATGCCGGCATTGTTTTGATTCGTCAAAATGCAGCTAGCGGTGTCAAGCTCAAGCTGGAAAATTTTCGATTATATTTAAAACAATTAATTTATGCCAATGCTCCATCCCCTCAAAGAGAAATCATAGAAGCTATGACTATCGGCAATCAAAAAGCCATTCCGCAGGACGTGCGCGACAATTTTGCCAAAACCGGTACCTCTCATATTCTGTCCATTTCCGGATTGCATATCGGCATGGTGGCGGCAGGCGGTTTTTTCCTAATATTAGTCCTGTTGAAATCTTCAGAATATATAATGCTCAAATTCAATATCATCAAAATGGCCACAGCCGCAGCTTTTTTACCGATTGTCATTTACGCCCTGGTCGCGGGAATGGGAACAACCGTTCTTCGCGCAACCCTTATGGCCATGGCCTTTCTCACCTCGTTACTGATTGGAAAACAAAAAGATCTCTATAATATTCTTTTCGGTGCGGCATTAATCATTCTGATTATTACGCCTGAATCTCTTTTTGAAATTTCCTTTCAATTATCCTTCAGCGCGGTTTTCGCGATTCTCTACATCGTTCCGAGACTGGACGATCTGGCCTTACCGATCCCATCATCAGCACCCGCATGGCTGCAAAAGTTGATTCGCCGTATTTATGTTTTCATCCTGGTATCGGCTGCCGCTACTCTGGGCACACTGCCCATTATTGTCTTTTACTTTAACCGCGTCTCCGCTGTGACATTGATCGCCAACCTCATCGTGGTTCCCTTACTGGGCATGCTAACCTTAATCCCGGCCATGGCCTTCATTCTCACCTCACTGTTTTCAACCTGGTTTGCTGGTTTTCTCATTTCAATTGCATCATTTTTCACTGGTATTGCCGTTGCAATAATCAATTGGCTGGCATCATGGTCTTTTTCCTCTTTCAGTCTTGTAAAACCAAACTTAGCTGAAATAACAATTTTTTATATCTTTAGTTTTCTACTGATTCAAGTTGTCACGCCAGGCAACAAAATAAATAATCAGGGATTTCTGGCTCGCCATCCATCTTTTGTAAATATAGCTCTTCTGATTACTGTGGCATTGATTTTGTCTGATGCTGCTTATCTTGTCACGAAAAACACGTATTCCACCGATTTAAAGATTACAGCCATTGATGTCGGGCAGGGTGCGTCCACTTTGGTCCAATTACCACAAGGCATCAATATGCTTATTGACGGCGGCGGTTTTCATGACAGTTCATTTGATATGGGTAGAGCAGTGATCGCTCCGTTTCTTTATACTCAAAGAATCAGAAAAATTGATATTGTTGTTCTCACGCATCCTCACCCGGATCATCTGCAGGGATTAATTCATATCGTTAATAACTTCGACGTCCGGGAAGTCTGGTGTACGGGCGTGAAAGCGGATGATGATCTTTACTTGTCCTGGGAAAAATTAATCTCTGACCGTAAATTAAAGATTAAGCATGTGTCATCACAATCGCTGCCTGAAAATATTCATGGTGTTCATATCCAATTTCTTTGGCCTTTACATCCACCAAAACAAAATGACCAGAAAACATCCTTTAATGAAACCAATGA
>JAKLES010000074.1 GCA_022711575.1 Deltaproteobacteria bacterium
TCATGCTCGAAGGAAAGACAGCACATCAGTCTTCCGCATAAACCGGATATTTTTTCCGGATTGAGTGACATGCTTTGTTCCTTGGCCATCTTCACGGTGACGCGATCAAGATTTTGCAGGATGCCCGCGCAGCAGACCGTCCGGCCGCAGACTGCAAGCCCTTTGACGATTCTCGCTTCCTGACGCGCCCCAATTTGCTTGAGTTCGATTCGCGTTTTAAATTTTGCGACCAGGTCTTTGACCAGTTCCCGGAAATCCACGCGGCTTTCCGCGGTAAAGTAGAAGATCATTTTGCTTTTATCAAAGAGACACTCCACCGTGATCAACTTCATGGCCAGGCTTTTTTCACGAATTTTTTCTATGCAATATTTTCTGGCTTCCTCTTCGAGCATTTCAAGTTCTTCTCTAACGCGCAAATCATCGGCTGTGACCTTGCGGAGAACCTTTTTCAAATTGGGGGGAAGATGCGAAGGCTCGCATCGACGAACATCAGTTACGATAACACCCAAAGCGACACCGTTATCCGTATTGACCAGCACCTGATCATCCTTATGCACGATCAGGTCTGCCGCGTCAAAATTGTAAATTCTGCCTTCTTTTTTAAATTTTACACCGATGATATTGGTAAGCACTTTCAATTCCTGCATTTAAAGTATTTTTACATGTGAAGCTTAAAGGCCATTGCCTCTAATGTCAACGATTTGTTCACATTCATTTCAATCGTTTCGTTCGATTTCTCAACAAGGGCGATATTTTGCAGAATCTGCTCGCCCTCCAACCGTCCGGCCAGGGACGCGATGGCGGGCAGATCATCCGCATTGATGATCATGGAGGTTTGTGCGGTTTCCTTATAGACCAGCGCATCACGAAAATACGTGTTGAGAATCTTCAGCCCCTGCTTGATTTCCTTTTTGTCCTGACCCAGAAAAGATGCAAGAATCAATAAGCTCATCGGATCGCCCCGGTCTGCGGCGATGAGAAGACGGCTGAGTTCAGAGCGAAAAGTAATCATCTCTTCCGTGTTCAGTTCGAGCGCCTGTCCGATCGAACCGCCGGAAAGAGAGGCAAGCAATAAAGCTTTAGAGGGCTCCATTTGTTTTTGCTCAATTAAGAAACGCGCGACGGTTTCAGCGGGCAACGGGTTGAACCGCATATGCCGGCAGCGCGAAAGAATCGTTTGCGGAAGCCAGTAAGGACGCGTGGTTACCAAAATGAGAATATTATCGGCTGACGGTTCTTCCAGTGTTTTCAAAAGGGCGTTGGCCGCCTGTTCATTCATTTTATCCGCGTCATCGATGAGAAATATACGCCTTCGTCCTTCCAGGGGCTTGAAAGTCATCTGCTCCTGAATGTTGCGAATGGCGTCAATGCGGATAAATTGCGCTTGCGTTTCCAATATGTAAATGTCCGGGTGGTTGCCGGAGATCATTTTCCGACAGGATGAACATTTTCCGCAGGAATCATTTTGCGGAACTGCGTTTTCGCAATTCAACGCTTGGGTGAATGCCAACGCCAGTGTTTTCTTACCGATGGCCGCAAGTCCGCTGAAAATATAAGAGTGTCCAACGCGCTGCTGTGCCATGGTTTTTTGCAACATGCCGATTTGCTTGGAATGACCGTAAATAGTGGCGAAAGACATAGGAAAAAGATAACACCATATAAGTTTAGCTCTGCCTGCTGATGTACCCCAGCACATGCCTGCGGACATCCAGGGCAATCATATCCACGGTTTGTGACGCGTCAATGACCCGGAAGCGTTCAGGCTCCACCGAGCAGAGGTTTAGATAACCTTGACGCACGCGGTTGTGAAAATCAAGTTTTTCTTTCTCGAAGCGGTCGGCGGACGACGGATCCTTGAGCAGATCATCGCGCCGGCCTGCCCTTTGCAGTCCGGTTTCCACCGGCAAATCAAAAAGCAGCGTTAGATCCGGCTTTAACCGCTCGGCGCAATAGTCGTTAATGGTTTGGATGAAATCGGGATTAAGCCCGCGGCCTGCCGCCTGATAGGCAAATGTCGCATCGGAAAATCGGTCGCATAATACATATTTTCCAACTTTGAGCGCCGGCCACACGACTTCTCTCACATGCTGCGCACGCGCCGCGCAAAACAGGAAAAGTTCCGTCTCCGGGCACATAGCCTGATGACCTCGGTTGAACAGAATCTCTCCGATTTTACGGCCGATCGGGGTTCCTGAAGGTTCCTGCGTCAGCAGCACGGGAATATTGTTCCTGGTCAAATACTCGCCCAGAAGTTTCACTTGCGTGGATTTACCGGAACCTTCGACTCCTTCGAAGGTAATGAATTTATTCATGGGCGGTTCTCCCCAAGTCAAGGGATTAAGAATGTTGACGAGACCTTGTCCTGCTCTTTTTGCTTCGTGTAAAGAGCTTCCATCACGGAAGATGTATCGCATTAAAAAAAGCGGGGGAAAGATCCGTCGGTCAGAACGGATATTCCCCCTAACGTTAGGGTATTTCTAAAACTATTACTTTTCTTCTCCGGGAACAATCGCTTCCACCGGACATTGGTCGCAGCAAGCGCCGCAGTCCGTACACAGCTTGGGATCAATCACGTACTTGTCATCGCCTTCGGATATTGCTTCCACCGGGCATTCATCCTGACATGAGCCGCAAGCAATACACTCATCAGTAATTACATATGCCATGTTTTTATAAATCTCCTTTAATTAAAAATTTTTCACGTTTTTCCGACGAAATCGGCGCCTAAACAGAAACGACTTCCTTAACAGAAGGCACTTGCTGTTTAAGAATCTTTTCAATGCCCATTTTCAAGGTCATCTGCGACATCGGGCAGCCGTGGCAGGCGCCGGTCAGCTTGACCTTGACCACGCCGTCTGCGGAAACATCAACCAGCTCCACATCACCGCCGTCCGCCTGCAGGCCTGGCCGAACCTTGTCTAGCGCTTTTTGTACTTGTTCTTTCATAAAAGATCTCCATTTTTAATGTTGAATTTCCGGTCCACCGCTCACGGAATCAATGCGGCATTTCCTTAACCAGATCCCTGACGACCGAGCGGGCGACATCGGACAGTTCCGGTTTGAAAAACGTGTAACTTTCCCCAAGATGGTGGCCTGCTTTCCACATGATTTTTCCGTTTTCCGCATCGATTAACTTTATACCGATGCTGACTTTGCCCAGTTTATCACCTTTTTCAACCGTATAATTCCAGTAGTCAACAGCAACCAGCAAAAAACCATCCGTTTTGGTCATCTCACCGATTTTCTTGCTCAAAGCGGGATCAGAATAATTCAGGGTTTGAAGCTTGGACAAGTAGTCCGTCATGGTTTTGCGCAATTCATCGTTGGCTTGGATCTGGCGATTCAGACTTGCCGTGTCAGCAACATCGCTAAACCATTGCTTTTCCAAGAGTACGCCGGGCACAATCTGTTCAATAGAATTTCGTGCCTCTTCATACGCTCCAACATCCACCGGAAAGACGGCAATCCGTTTGGGATGATAATCCTTTGCCGTGGGGTCCAGTTGAGAAAAGCGCAATCCACCACAAGCGATAGCGCTCAAAACGGCAATGACCAGGATAAATCGAGTAAAGAATTTTCCCATGATCAGCCCTACTCCTTTCACTTGCTTTGCGTCTGCCGGTCAACTTAGAATGAACCAGCAGAAAACAGCAAAACCGGCAATAATATAGCTTGTTTCCAGCAACCCTTCAATAAGGGCTCCCGAAAACCCCGACCTTCTATCACAAAGTCGGAAACAAATCCATATATATAATAGGCACAAAATCAGAAAAATACTTAAGGTTGAGCTCCATCCGGCAGGCGCGGATATTAACAAAATAACCAATAATATCGAAACGATAATTTTTAACAGGACTTGTGTTTTTTCCTCACCCATGACGACGGGAATAGTTTCCCGTCCCAGGAGTTTGTCACTTTGAATGTCCATAATATCCGACATGGCCGATCGGACAAAGACCAAAGTAAATGTAAAAATGAACGCAACTGCCATTCCGGCGTTGAAATGCTGATTCAGGTTTAAAGCCGGCAAGACGGCTGTCACCATGCCCCACGCCGACGCTATAAAGATGTTTTTTGATCCGGGTATATCTCTTAACCTCTGAAAACGCCGTCTTCCAGGCAGAATTTTCATATTATACAAAACGCCGGCCAGGGAAATTAAAAATAAAAAGAAAAAAGAAAACATGCTGTTCGCCAGTGATAAGCCCAAAGCAAGCATCAGCGAAACGACAGCCGCCAGACGATAATATTTTTTGTGCTGCAGATAGGATTTTTCGCGAAAAGAGCCGATTAATCCCGATTGTCTGCTGGTCGTCAGCCGGTTTAGAACATGCATGGCGTAAACAAAAAATGAAGCGATGGCAATCGACGAAATCCGGACAGGAATTTTTTGCAGCAGCATCCCCGCCAGCGCGAGGCATCCCGCGCCCAGCGCTGAATAAAAATTCGTTTTCACCATCCATAGCCAAAGCTTGAAGACAAAGCTCATCTTTTGATGCGGACTGCTGGATGTTTGAGCGATCTTGTCCATAACCTGATCGATAATCCAGTTCGGTGTGGACGCGCCGGCGGAAACACCGATACTTTTATAGGAGGCCAGATCTATATTTTCTATTTCTTCGGCAGTTTCGATATGGAAAGTCGGTGTGTTTTGTTTTTGCGCCAGATCAGCCAGACGGCAGGTATTGGCGCTGTTTTTTCCCCCTACGACAAATAAGGCATCCATTTCCTTAGCAAGGCTGATAATGTCCTCCTGCCTTTTTTCCGTGGAGGAACAGATCGTATTGAAAACAACAACCTGCGGGTTTTTCTCTTGAATCTTTTGAACAATATGGCGATAGTGATCCGTATCCTGAGTGGTTTGAGCCACAATACAGATCTTTTCCATAACGGGTAATTTTTCTGCATCCTCGAGGGTCGAGACAATAATTCCCCGGTCTTCGGTATAGCCCCAAAGACCGTCCACTTCCGGGTGTTCGCTGTCTCCGACGATAATGACCGTGTAACCCAGCGCTGTGTGCTTCTTGATAATGGCCTGCACGTAAGCGACCTTCGGACAGGTGGCGTCAATGATTTTGACGCCGCTTTCCTTGATTTTTTTCCTCTCGTCAGGTGGGATGCCGTGCGCCCGGATGACCAGCAGGGCATTTTCGCGGTCGCTGATTTCATCAATGCTTTTGATGGCCGTGATGCCGCGATTTTTCAGCAGCTTAATGGTTTGCGGATTGTGGATCAGAGGGCCGTAGGTGTAGATTCGCCTGTCCGTTTCATGTTGGGAAACATCCAGAACCGTGTCCACCGCCCGGCGCACACCCATGCAAAACCCTGCTGTTTTGGCCAGTTTGATTTCCATTTAGTTCGTCTTTTGCGCCAGTATAAAAAATTCTTTGTTACCTGCCGGTCCTAA
>JAKLES010000075.1 GCA_022711575.1 Deltaproteobacteria bacterium
TAAATTTTTTTTTCGAAAAACTTGTCTAATCAAAAAGAATTAGTACTTTTGCACCCGCTTTGAGAAACAAGCGAACAAAATAAGAAGACACGTTCATAGACATATTGGATTGACAGCACGATTTAACAGCGATGTTAAATCGAAAAAAAGAGAGAGTAAGGTTAATTGAGAGATTAAAGAATATACCTAGCAAACTTCGTCTAAAAAATGGAGCTAAGTAATTAGCTCAAACAATATACGATGAAGAGTTTGATCCTGGCTCAGGATGAACGCTAGCGGCAGGCCTAACACATGCAAGTCGAGGGGTAGAAGGAGCTTGCTCCTTTGAGACCGGCGCACGGGTGCGTAACGCGTATGCAATCTACCTTGTACAGAGGAATAGCCCAGAGAAATTTGGATTAATGCCTCATAGTATAATTGAATCGCATGGTTTAATTATTAAAGTTTCGGCGGTACAAGATGAGCATGCGTCCCATTAGTTAGTTGGTAAGGTAACGGCTTACCAAGACAATGATGGGTAGGGGTCCTGAGAGGGAGATCCCCCACACTGGTACTGAGACACGGACCAGACTCCTACGGGAGGCAGCAGTGAGGAATATTGGGCAATGGGCGGAAGCCTGACCCAGCCATGCCGCGTGCAGGAAGACGGTCCTATGGATTGTAAACTGCTTTTATACGGGAAGAAACACCCCCTCGTGAGGGGACTTGACGGTACCGTAAGAATAAGGATCGGCTAACTCCGTGCCAGCAGCCGCGGTAATACGGAGGATCCAAGCGTTATCCGGAATCATTGGGTTTAAAGGGTCCGTAGGCGGCCTTATAAGTCAGTGGTGAAATCTCCTAGCTCAACTAGGAAACTGCCATTGATACTGTAGGGCTTGAATTATTGTGAAGTAACTAGAATATGTAGTGTAGCGGTGAAATGCTTAGATATTACATGGAATACCAATTGCGAAGGCAGGTTACTAACAATATATTGACGCTGATGGACGAAAGCGTGGGTAGCGAACAGGATTAGATACCCTGGTAGTCCACGCCGTAAACGATGGATACTAGCTGTTGGGAGCAATCTCAGTGGCTAAGCGAAAGTGATAAGTATCCCACCTGGGGAGTACGTTCGCAAGAATGAAACTCAAAGGAATTGACGGGGGCCCGCACAAGCGGTGGAGCATGTGGTTTAATTCGATGATACGCGAGGAACCTTACCAAGGCTTAAATGTAGATTGACAGGACAGGAAACTGTTTTTTCTTCGGACAATTTACAAGGTGCTGCATGGTTGTCGTCAGCTCGTGCCGTGAGGTGTCAGGTTAAGTCCTATAACGAGCGCAACCCCTGTTGTTAGTTGCCAGCGAGTCATGTCGGGAACTCTAACGAGACTGCCAGTGCAAACTGTGAGGAAGGTGGGGATGACGTCAAATCATCACGGCCCTTACGCCTTGGGCTACACACGTGCTACAATGGACGGTACAGAGAGCAGCCACAACGCAAGTTGGAGCGAATCTACAAAACCGTTCTCAGTTCGGATCGGAGTCTGCAACTCGACTCCGTGAAGCTGGAATCGCTAGTAATCGGATATCAGCCATGATCCGGTGAATACGTTCCCGGGCCTTGTACACACCGCCCGTCAAGCCATGGAAGCTGGGGGTACCTGAAGTCGGTGACCGCAAGGAGCTGCCTAGGGTAAAACTGGTAACTGGGGCTAAGTCGTAACAAGGTAGCCGTACCGGAAGGTGCGGCTGGAACACCTCCTTTCTAGAGACATAAAGAAGTTTCTGGGTAAAAGATAAATCACAAGATTGAAATTACTCTCGCTGTTAATTCAAATAATACAATAAGCAAAAAGATAGTAGATTTACGATTGCATAAGATGGATTCAAGATTTCAAAATCAACAATCAACAATCTTCAATCAGCAATCAATATAGTCTCGTAGCTCAGCTGGTTAGAGTACTACACTGATAATGTAGGGGTCCCCAGTTCGAGTCTGGGCGGGACTACTATTTTAGGCTTAAAGGAAATTCTAGGGGTTGAGAAATTATGAATGTTAATTCATAATTCATAATTCACAATTCATAAATAGATTGGGGGATTAGCTCAGCTGGCTAGAGCGCCTGCCTTGCACGCAGGAGGTCATCGGTTCGACTCCGATATTCTCCACGAGATGTTGAAATAGATTCAGCATAAAAGTTCATTGACATATTGAGATAAGAAAAATACAAACAAGTAGAAAGAACACAGTTTTATCTAGTGATAGGTAAGACGAAAAGTACAATAAGCAAAATAAGGGCGTATGGGGGATGCCTAGGCTCTCAGAGGCGAAGAAGGGCGTGATAAGCTGCGAAAAGCTACGGGGATTGGCACACACGATATAATCCGTAGATACCCGAATGGGGCAACCCGGCATGTTGAAGACATGTCACACCGATAGGTGAGCAAACCCGCTGAACTGAAACATCTAAGTAGGCGGAGGAGAAGAAAACAAAAGTGATTCCGTAAGTAGTGGCGAGCGAACGCGGATTAGCCCAAACCAAGGTTGTTACGGCAATTTTGGGGTTGTAGGACCACGACATTTCTTGCGGATTGAACCGGAATTACCTGGAAAGGTAAACGATACAGGGTGATAGTCCCGTACGGGTAAGAGAAGATAAGGATAGTGGTATCCTGAGTAGGGCGGGGCACGTGAAACCCTGTCTGAATTTGGCGGGACCATCCGCTAAGGCTAAATACTCCTGAGAGACCGATAGTGAACCAGTACCGTGAGGGAAAGGTGAAAAGAACCGTGAATAACGGAGTGAAATAGATCCTGAAACCATACGCTTACAAGCGGTCGGAGCCCACAAGTTGGGTGACGGCGTGCCTTTTGCATAATGAGCCTACGAGTTAACGTTGCTGGCAAGGTTAAGTGATTAAGTCACGGATCCGTAGCGAAAGCGAGTCTGAATAGGGCGCTTTAGTCAGTAGTGTTAGACGCGAAACCGTGTGATCTACCCATGGGCAGGTTGAAGCTGTGGTAACACACAGTGGAGGACCGAACCGGTTGTCGTTGAAAAGACTTCGGATGACCTGTGGGTAGGGGTGAAAGGCCAATCAAACTCGGAAATAGCTCGTACTCCCCGAAATGCATTTAGGTGCAGCGTTGGTCATAAAGTTATATAGAGGTAGAGCTACTGATTGGATGCGGGGGCTTCACCGCCTACCAATTCCTGACAAACTCCGAATGCTATATAATGTTTACCAGCAGTGAGGGCTTGGGTGCTAAGGTCCAAGTCCGAGAGGGAAAGAACCCAGACCATCAGCTAAGGTCCCCAAATATATGTTAAGTTGAAAGAACGAGGTTTGTCTGCCCAGACAGCTAGGATGTTGGCTTGGAAGCAGCCATTCATTTAAAGAGTGCGTAACAGCTCACTAGTCGAGCGGACGAGCATGGATAATAATCGGGCATAAACATATTACCGAAGCTATGGATTTTGCATTAAGTTGCAAAGTGGTAGGGGAGCATTCTAACAGGGTTGAAGGTGTATCGCGAGGTATGCTGGACCGGTTAGAAAAGAAAATGTAGGCATAAGTAACGATAATGCGGGCGAGAAACCCGCACACCGAAAGACTAAGGTTTCCGCAGCTATGCTAATCAGCTGCGGGTTAGTCGGGACCTAAGGCGAACCCGAAAGGGACAGTCGATGGCCAACGGGTTAATATTCCCGTACTACTTATTGTTGTGATGGAGTGACGCAGAAATGAAAGTACCGCCAGCTGACGGAAGTGCTGGTTGAAACATGTAGCTATAAGATCTATAGGCAAATCCGTAGATTTTGGTAAAGTGTGATAGTACTCGGAGTCTTCGGACAAAGAGATAGTGTACCTAAGGGCTGCCAAGAAAAGCTTCTAAACTTAGATAATAAGTACCCGTACCGTAAACCGACACAGGTAGTCGAGGAGAGAATCCTAAGGTGCTCGAGAGATTCATGGCTAAGGAATTAGGCAAAATAGACCTGTAACTTCGGGAGAAAGGTCGCCAGCAGCAATGCTGGCCGCAGTGAAAAGGTCCAGGCGACTGTTTATCAAAAACACAGGGCTCTGCCAAATCGTAAGATGAAGTATAGGGCCTGACACCTGCCCGGTGCTGGAAGGTTAAGAGGAGATGTTATTCGCAAGAAGAAGCATTGAATTGAAGCCCCAGTAAACGGCGGCCGTAACTATAACGGTCCTAAGGTAGCGAAATTCCTTGTCGGGTAAGTTCCGACCTGCACGAATGGTGTAACGATCTGGACACTGTCTCAGCCATGAGCTCGGTGAAATTGTAGTATCGGTGAAGATGCCGATTACCCGCAGTGGGACGAAAAGACCCTGTGCACCTTTACTATAGCTTAGTATTGGTCTTGGATAAGTGATGTGTAGGATAGGTGGGAGACTATGAAGTGGCGTCGCTAGGCGTTGTGGAGTCATTGTTGAAATACCACCCTTTGCTTATCTGAGATCTAACCCCGTAAATCGGGGGACATTGCTTGGTGGGTAGTTTGACTGGGGTGGTCGCCTCCAAAAGAGTAACGGAGGCTTCTAAAGGTTCCCTCAGCACGCTTGGTAACCGTGCGTAGAGTGCAATGGCATAAGGGAGCTTGACTGAGAGACATACAGGTCGATCAGGTACGAAAGTAGAGCATAGTGATCCGGTGGTTCCGCATGGAAGGGCCATCGCTCAAAGGATAAAAGGTACGCCGGGGATAACAGGCTGATCTCCCCCAAGAGCTCATATCGACGGGGGGGTTTGGCACCTCGATGTCGGCTCGTCACATCCTGGGGCTGGAGAAGGTCCCAAGGGTTGGGCTGTTCGCCCATTAAAGTGGCACGCGAGCTGGGTTCAGAACGTCGTGAGACAGTTCGGTCTCTATCTACTGTGGGCGTTAGAAATTTGAGTGGATCTGATTCTAGTACGAGAGGACCGAATTGGACTAACCGCTGGTGTATCTGTTGTTCCGCCAGGAGCACCGCAGAGTAGCTACGTTGGGAAGGGATAAGCGCTGAAAGCATATAAGCGCGAAACCCACCACAAGATGAGATTTCTTTAAAGGGTCGTGGAAGATGACCACGTTGATAGGCTATAGATGTAAAGGCAGTAATGTCATAGTCGAGTAGTACTAATAACCCGTAAGCTTATGTACGTCCTTCCCGTTCGCCTCGGCGAACGGGAAAGAAACTTTCTAATACAATTTTTTTCTTTATCTCAGTATGTTAAGATATTATGTATTGTTGACTGATTAATAATCGGTCACCCATGCAAAACGACTTAAGGTGGTTATTGCGGCGGGGCTCACCTCTTCCCATTCCGAACAGAGAAGTTAAGCCCGCCTGCGCAGATGGTACTGCAATTTGTGGGAGAGTATGTCGCCGCCTTCTTTTTAAAA
>JAKLES010000076.1 GCA_022711575.1 Deltaproteobacteria bacterium
CGGCGCTTTCTCCCGCCACGTAGCCTGTCGAGAAAGCCGCCTGCAAATTATAGCCGCCGGTATCCGCGTCAATATCCATCACCTCGCCGCAAAAGTACAGACCGGGTCGTTTTTTAGACGACAGGGTGCGCGGATCAATTTCATCGAGCGCGACGCCGCCCGCCGTCACGATAGCTTTCGCTAGCGGCAACGAGGCTTTCACATTGAAACGCAACGCTTTGAACAAATCGATAATTTTCTCCCGGTCGTCGGCGCTGACCTGATGCGCCTGTTTTGTCCCGTCCAGGCCGGCAAGAGCGATAAAAGGGTCAATCATTTTCGCGGGCAGATATTCTTTCAGAATACTCGCGATCTTTCTTTTGCCGAAATGGTTTAAATCCAGTTGCAACCGCTTTCGTAATTGTTCTTTCGACAAGGCCGGTTTTAAATCGATCAGGATGGAAACAGGTCCGGCATCCAGTGCTTCAACGACAGCTAGACTCATGAGCAGGATAATCGGTCCTCCCAGACCAAAGTGCGTAAAGAGCATTTCACCAAACCTGCTTTCAATGAGCGGCGGTCGGGCAATTTTCTTTTCTCCGCGGCCATAGTCTCCATGGGGTGTCAGGGCACTATCCACCGCGGCGGCTTTGCCTTGAAACGCGGTAGCGCGGACATTGCGCAAGGAGACACCCTGCATGGACTTGGCAAGTTTTAGTTCATGGACAATCAGGGGGACCAATGCCGGTTTGGGCTTGACGATGGTATGGCCAAGCGTAGCGCTGAGGGGATAGCCGTCGCCTTCCGAACCGGTGCCCGGCCAGGAAGCGCCGCCGGTGGCGAGAATGATGGAACGGGAAAGATATTGTCCGCTCGTTGTTTCAACGATGAATTGAGCATTATTATCCAGGCTCACAGAGCTTACCCGGGCATTGAAAATCTTGCGCACTTTGTTTTCAGATAGATATTTTTGAAAAACATGCACCACGTCGCGGGCGTCATCAGAGACGGGAAAAACTCTGCCGCCGCGTTCCACCTTTGTAGCGAGACCGTATTGCTCGAAAAAGGCAAGCAGTTCCGGACGGAAGAAGCGGGAAAAAGCGCTGTGCAAAAAGCGTCCGTTTTGACCATACATGGCAATGAACGCTTTGAGTTCGGCGGCGTTGGTCAGATTGCAACGCGTCTTGCCGCTGACCAGAATCTTATTCCCGCAGCTGTCAGTTTTTTCCAAAAGTAATACTCGAGCGCCCAGTTGGGCTGCTCGTCCGGCAGCCATCAGACCGGCTGCACCACCACCGATTACAATGATATCGGCATCCATACTAGCTAAATTTTTCATTGTATCCCCATGGATTTGACAGCTATCACAGATCGGCGAAACCGGTCAATTGATCAATTTGCCGATCATAAAGTCTCCAGGTAAAAATCAACAATTGATGCATTTTTCTCCATCGCCTGGGAAGTTATTCCCCTCATAGCCAACTATTGAAATCGAGCAGGCAGCCGCTTAAAAAATATATTCTTTATCATTACAGGTAAATAGATTACCTATAGACTGATTCTGAAGTTGGCATACTCGTTGCTATATGACGTACAGAAATGATCAGGAGATCGCTATTCAATGAAAAAAACTTTGGTTTGTTTGACTGGTGTGATTTGTCTTTTGGCTGCATTTGCATATGCTGCCGATAAGACTGCAACAGAAACAAACCAGGGTGTCGTTTTGAAAACGACTAACGTGAAAACGGCTAAAATGAATGCTCGGGGAAAGGTTGTAGAAATTTCCGACAAGACCATTAAGATCGCACGAAGCATTAAAGGCGATATAGAGATCATGGAATTCACTCTGGAGAATCCATTGCAGGGTATTGCGGTGAACGATTCTGTAAAAATTGATTACAGCGTTAAAGATGGTAAGTTGACAGCTTCCAGAGTGGACAAACCGGGAGCAGTAAAAAATCCCGGTAAAAACGGAACAAAGCAGATTAAAGAGAAACCAGCATCCGCTGCGAAGTAATTCGCAGGATGCCTTTCTATAGGTGGAGTCCCTTAAAATAATTTAAGGGTTAATCAAAACACAATTAACAAGGAGGATTTTAAGATGAAGCGTTTAGTATTGTTTGTAGTAGCAGCAGTTTTCGCATTGAGCACCCTGGCAATTGCAGCTCCGGCTGAAAAAGCAGCTCCGGCAAAAGCAGCTCCCGCCGTTGCAGCAACACCCGCAACACCCGCAACACCGGCAGAGCCCGCAAAGGCTGATGTGAAGAAAGCAGAGAAGAAAGTAAAGAAAGCAAAGAAAGCAAAGAAAGCAAAGAAAGTCGAAGAGAAGAAAGT
Organism: Deltaproteobacteria bacterium; assembly: GCA_022711575.1. GTDB lineage: Bacteria > Desulfobacterota > Syntrophia > Syntrophales > Smithellaceae > UBA8904. The sequence continues at coordinate 2,314 of JAKLES010000076.1, forward strand.
TGAAGAAGCAGCTCCGGCCGCTCCGGCAGCAAAATAAGTTATAGAAACTTATACCATGCGTAAAAAAGGGATGGGTGAAAACTCATCCCTTTTTTTGTATCCGATCATGGATAAACTTGTTGCTTTGAGCAAAGTCATCGTAGTTTATTTTATTTCTTTCTGTTATAAACTTTCCACTATGTTAAAAAATTTGCTGGTAAAAATGCTTGACCACAACAACTTGACCGTCCGGGTCAAACTTGTTGCGCTGACAGTGGCGGGTCTGGCGGTGACCATGGCCATCTGGGGTGTTATTCAACTGACCGCCTTGGACGGAATCCTGGTCGATCAACAAGTTAAAAGGCTGGAAGGTGTCGCCGAAACCGTCAGCACATTTTATCAGCACTTCCCGACCAAACGAGGCATCGCCACCCTCGATGCAGCATTGAAAGACCACATTCAAACGGATGTACGTCTGGCCAGAATAGATATTTTCGACATCCGGCGCAAAAATGTCAACTACGTTGCCGGTGCCAGCCGAGTTCAATTTGAATGGCCGGATAATATGGTGGCCGAAGTCAGCGCTAAAGGAAAATCCCGTTATGTCAAGCTGGAAACGGAGGCAGGGCCGTCTCTGGGCCTGCTCTATCCTGTTTCCGGAGAAACCAGGGATTCCCGCATTATTGTCGGCATTATTGCTTTTTCACGGGCAAATACGGAAATCATGAGCCGCGCTCAGCAACTGCTGCTTTTCAGCAGTGCCGGACTTTTGCTGGTCATCCTTTTGCTGTTGGGAATCAGCTATGGTTGGATGATTGGCAGGCCGCTCAAGCTGATTATCGGAACGATTGATGACTTTCAAAAAGGGCGCTACGTGGAGCGTATTCCCATTGTCCGACAGGATGAATGGGGACAACTCGCTGACCATTTCAACAGGATGGCCGACGAAATTCAAAATGTCATGGCCAGAAATCTTGATCTGACCGGCCATTTGGCGGATCGTGTCCGCGAAGAGACGCTCAATGTCGTTCATCTGCAAAAACAGGTCGATGATCTGAAACAATTAACCGCCCTGGGACACTTAACGGCAAATCTGGCCCATGATTTAGGGACACCGCTCCACTCCATTGCGGGACTGGCCAAGCTAATGCTGGAGCGGGAAGGCTGGCCGCCGGATGTCGCGCATAAGTTGAACTTGATTGTCGAACAGACACAAAGGCTGGACAATGTCATTCAAAATGTCCGCAAAGCCACGCGCCTTCCGGAACCTCATTTTGAATTGATGACCGTGCATAAAATATTCAGCGAAACACTGCCGCTGGTCGAGCCCCTGATACAAAAGAACCACGTGACCATCGATGTGCAGCTTGACCAATCTACCGCATCTTTATACGTTGATCGGTACCGGATTCAGACCGCGCTTTTGAATATCATTCAAAATTCCATTGACGCCATGCCCGACGGCGGCAAAATCACCATATGCGCTGAAGATAACCGTGCGGCAAAGACCAGCAAAATCCTGATTGCCGATAACGGAAAGGGTATTGAGGCTGATCTTTTGAAAAAAGTCTGCGAACCGTTCTTCAGCTCACATCAAGATGAAGGAATGCGCGGCCTGGGGTTGGCCATTGTGCGTGATATCGTTAAGGCGCATGGCGGCCAAATGGAAATTCAAAGTACGCCCGGCAGCGGAACTTCCGTCATTCTTTACTTGCGGATGGCCGACGATATTCTTGATTAGACAAAGAGCTGTTATTTTTCATCTTGCAGGCCATAGCGACGGATTTTCATACGCAATGTTTTACGGTCAATGCCCAAAATCTCGGCGGCCTTGGATTGATTCCAGGACGTTGCTTTGAGTGTCTGAAGAATTTGCTCCCGTTGCACTTCCTCCAATGGCGTCATGTCCGACGAGCCGTTGCTTTTTTTCTTTTCTTTCTTTTGCCGGAACCGGTCCGGCAAATTTTCCGGCAGAATGACCACAAAAGGAGAAAGGAGCAGGGTCTGCTGCAAAACATTTTCCAACTCGCGCACATTGCCAGGCCAGTCGTAGGCCATTAGTAATTCCATGGCTTCCGGAGAGACGCGCACACCGGGATAGCCCAATTTCTTCAGCATGGCCTCGATCAGCAAGGGAATATCTTCTCTGCGTTCCCGTAAAGGAGGAATGTGCAGACGCACAATGAAGCGATAGAGGAGATCCAGACGGAAACCGCCTGAACTGACCTCGTCATCAATATTTTTATTGGCAGCCGCGACTACACGAACCGTAGCGTGATGCACTTCATGCCCACCAATTCTGCGTACTTCGCCATCTTGCATAAACCGCAAAAATTTGCTTTGCAGCGCCGTGGACATTTCCGTGATTTCATCCAGAAAAATGGTGCCGCCCTGCGCAGACTCAATCAGACCTGTATGCTGGTGATCCGCGCCGGTAAAGGACCCTCTCTCGTAGCCGAAAAGCTCCGATTCGAGTAAATTATCGGGAATTGCACCGCAATGCACCACCACAAAAGGCAAAAGACGGCGTGACGACATATAATGCAGGGAACGTGCGGTCAGTTCTTTACCGGTGCCGCTTTCACCTTCAATGAGCACGCTGGCATGGGAATCGGCGACACGGGCAATTTGTTTATAAAACTCAACCATGGCGGGAGAAGAACCAATCAGCTTTGCCTCTTCGATGGCTTCCGACGGTCCATTTGACCGTCGCTCACGTAACTCACGTACTTCCAAAACTTTTTTAACGAGCGCACGACAATCTTCAGGTGAAAAGGGTTTGCTGATATAATCCCAGGCACCTAACCTGATCGCCTCCATGGTGGTTTCCAGAGAACCGTAAG
>JAKLES010000077.1 GCA_022711575.1 Deltaproteobacteria bacterium
CTTACGGGTCTTCAATACGCTCAATCCGCCAGAACGTTCAGCCGCGAAGATAAACTGAAAATGATCGAAACGGCGATTATCGAAAAGAAAAATATCGAAATTCTGTACCTGAAGGGGCAGGATGAAAAATCACGCCGGACTGTGCGCCCCCTTTTTATGGGTGAAATGGAATATAAAGGATACCCCTACTTGGGGATGGAAGCTTTCTGCCTTAACCGCCGGGAAAAACGTATTTTTAACGTGGATAAAATTCTGGAAATCGCCGAACGAGGCCAATCGCCACTGGAATAAGCGCTTCTTTTTTATGTCAATAATTAAAACATCTCTTTTTGTGTATCAGACCTTCCTGATTTTCGGACAGAAGCCCGGCAATATCCGGCGCGTCTGTGAATTGATGATTGCTATGGTGGTTTTATCGCAACAGCATGGACACAAAGATCGGGACAAAATACAGCACGGACAAGGTAAGGGCAACAGCCCCCGCACTGGAAATCCATTTGTCGATCTTTGCTATCACCCCATCCCAGTCTGTTTTCCGGGCTCTACACATCATGGCCCCGAACACTTCCCGATTCAATGATCCTGTCGAATTCTCGTTCATCGCCATCGGCAAGGTAGAAATACTGGTTGTGGTCTGCATAACTTTTACTCCATATTTTCTGATCCGGGTTACATCAGATATTTTCTGACGGAGGCGGTGATCACGCCGCCTATTTTGAGTTCTTCTTCGGGATGTATCAGGGGGTAAGCCGGATTAGCCGCTTCCAGAACAACCCCGCGGCCCTGCCTGCGGAAATATTTCATCGTCCACTGGCCATCGACTTCGGCCAGAACAATATCGCCGTTTTTAGGCGTTCGGCCCCGTTCGACAATGACCAGATCGCCTTCGATGATGCCCGCACCGATCATCGAGTCGCCGGTAACGCGCAACAAAAAGGAAGAATCCGGTTTGGCCACCAGATATTCATCCATGGACACAACGTCGCGTATGTTTTCTTCGGCGGAGACGGGAAGACCGGCGGCAACATTGCCGACTAGGGGAATTCCAAAAGAAATCCCCGACAGTTTGAGAAATCCCTGAGTATCTTTTTCCAGGATGCCTTTTTCGATGAGTTTATCAATCCAGTAAGACACCACACTTTTTGAACGCACTTCGAACAGGTCCATCATCTCGGTATAGGTGGGCATACGTTTTGAAGAACGATAAAAAGCAACCAGAGCCTGCTCAATCGATTTTATGTCACGCGTCTTTTTCATGGCTTCTCTTATATAGAACGTACGTTCTAATGTCAAGCACTTTTTAATTTATTTTGATTATGCTCGTATTAATCAAAATGGAGGCTTTGTGATTTGAGAGGAAACGGTCGCGACCCTACTCTGCCTCTAACAGAAAAAATAAAAACACTTTTGTGCCGCGCCCTGGTTGGCTTTCAATTTCCATTTTGCCACCGTGCGCGAGCATCAGGTGTTTGACAATCGAAAACCCCAGTCCCGTGCCGCCCAGCTCACGCGAACGCGTTTTATCTGCGCGGTAAAACCGCTCGCCCAGGCGCTGGATTTCTTCCCGGGGAATGCCTGTTCCGGTATCGCTAATTGTTACAACCACACCGCCTGCTTTTTCTTCAGCGTCAAGGGTCACCTGGCCACCCTCAGGGGTAAACTTCACGGCATTATCCAGCACATTAACAAAAACCTGACAGAGCCTGTCACGATCCGCTTTAATATGATGAATTTTATACGGGATTTTATTCTCAATGCTGATTTTCTTAACCACCGCTTTAGCTTCCATAAGCGGCAGAACGTTATCGATCACGTCCGGGAGAAAAACATCTTCGAAACGGAAATTTATTTCACCCAATTCGATCTTTGAGATGGTCATCAGATCTTCAACCAGCCGGTTGAGCCTTTGCGATTGCTTGAGGATGATATCGATAAACCGCCTGGCGTCTTCGGTATTATCGATGGCACCGGCCTGGAGTGTCTCCAGATAACCGATAATAGCGGTAAGCGGCGTACGGATTTCATGCGTGACATTGGCGACAAAGTCCGTCCGGACGCGTTCCAGCTTCTTAAGGCGCGTCACGTCGTGGAAGACGATCATGGTTTTTTCCTCACCCGGCAATCCCTGCACCCCGGACAGGCTTACATTCATAATGATGGACTCTGAACTTCCCAGGGCGATTTCACGCAAGACGCTTTCCCCTGTCTGCTTGAAACTTTCAAACGCCTTCTGTAGTTCCGCGTTTCGAAATGTTTCCAGAAGCGTCTTGCCCAGGAAATCCTCGTATTGGCCGGAAAGAACACCGGCCAGCGAAGGACTTAAAAATTCAATCCGATCATGGTTGTTTAGAATCACCACCCCTTCATTGATGCTGGTCAACGCGGTCATCAGTTTGTTTTTTTCTTCGTGGGCCAGCCGGATTTTGTCCTTCAGCTCTTCCACGAGGTAGTTGATGTCATCCGCAAGCGTTCTGGTCTCATCGGACGTCCTGAGCATGATGGAGCCGACTGGAAGCCCCTTGCGCAACCGCTGTGTGAATTCCTCCATCGTCCGGATGGGGGCGGCCAGCCGATGAGAAAAAAACAGGGCGATGGCCAGAGACACCAGCGCGCCAATCAGCATGGCCAGGAAAATGGATTGATAGACTTGTTCCACCGCGCCCTGTACATCGTGCAGTGGCCGGGCCAGCCGGACATAACCTTTAATCTTTTCGCCAGCCCTGATGAGAACCGCCACATAAAGCATATTCACGCCCAGGGTGCTGCTGTAGCGGATGGACTTTCCAGTTCCTTTCAGCCTCGCTTCCTGAATCTCGGGACGAAACAGATGATTCTCCAGTCCGGCGATCGCCTTCTCCGAATCGGCAAAAACAACGCCGCGCCCGTCCACCAGGGTCACGCGGGACTTGGATATTTTGCTGATTTCCCGAAGATTCGCGGACATGGTCTGCGGGGTGTTCAGGTCAACCAGTTCTGCATAATGCATCAATTCCTGTTCGATCCCGCTGATCATGACTTTGGAAATCTGTTCCCTGACCAGCAGATGCAGGATAAAAAAGGACAGGCAGATGACGACCAGGTAAGAAAATAAAATTTTCAAAAATAGATTGCGCTTCACGCCGGCTCCTTATTCGATTGAGGAACAGGTCTGATGACGAACACATTCGCCGGTTACCATGTACATTACCATATCCGCAATGCCTTTGGAATGATCGGCGATACGCTCTAGATTTTTAGAAACCTGCATGATCAACAGGGCGCGGTGAATCGATTTGGAATCCTCCATCATAAAAGTCAAGAGTTCCCGGAATATTTGTTCGTTTAAATCATCGACGATCTGCTCCGTCTGCCGGACTTTTTCAGCCATCTGCATATCGTTGCGAATAAAACTATCAAGGGAATCTTTGATCATGCCTTCAACCAGATCGGTCATGCGCGGCAGGTCAATATAGGGCTTGAGCTGCGGCTCCTCATTAAGCAGAATGGCCTTTTCGGCAATATTCACAGCCATATCCCCGATGCGTTCCAGATGGCCGATAATTTTAATAGCGGTTGTGATAAAGCGCAGATCTATCGCCGTCGGCTGGCGCAGAGCCAATATTTTTATGCAGCGCTCTTCCAGGTCGGTATCCAGGCGGTCAATTTCGTCGTCATCCCGAACAACCGTGCGAGCAAGTTCCGTGTCGCGGTCAGACAAGGATTTCATCGCTTTGCGGATGGCCGTCTCAGTCAACGCGCCCAGATAAATCAAGCCGTCCTTGATCGCCTGCAATTCTTTTTCATAATGTAAACTGGTGTGTCGTTTTTCTTCCATTGTTTATCCTCCCGTAATGATCAACCGAAACGGCCCGTAATATAATCTTCAGTCTGTTTCATATCCGGTTTAGTAAATATTTTCTCTGTTTGGTTGTATTCAACCAGATTCCCCAGGTAAAAGAAAGCCGTTTCATCCGATACGCGGGCAGCTTGCTGCATATTATGCGTTACAATAATGATCGTGTAATTTTCCTTTAGCTCTTCAATCAATTCTTCAATTTTGGCAGTGGAAATGGGATCCAGCGCCGAAGTCGGCTCGTCCATTAATAAGATGTCCGGTTTCATCGCCAGCGCGCGCGCGATACACAGTCGCTGCTGCTGGCCGCCGGAGAGATTCATGGCCGATTTGTTCAATATATCCTTTACCTCGTCCCACAAAACCGCCTGTTTCAGACTTTGTTCCACCAAAGCATCCATATCGGCGATGGAAACTCCGGTGAGCTTGGGCCCGTAGGAGATATTGTTATAGATGGTCTTGGGAAAAGGATTGGGCTTCTGAAAGACCATGCCGATCTTGCGGCGGATCTCCACCGGATCCACATCCGGCGCGTAAACGTTTTGGCCCTCAAACAAAATTTCACCTTCCACCCTTGTCCCGTCAATCAGTTCGTTCATCCGGTTTAAAAGGCGCAAAAGAGTTGATTTGCCGCATCCGGACGGTCCGATTAGCGCCGTAACCTTATTTTTTCTGAATTTCATCGAGATATCCGTCAGGGCGCGCACGGCGCCGTAATAAAAGTTTACCTGACTAACGGAAATGATTACATTGGATTCCATGGTTACCACCTTTTATTCCTTCTCATAGACCCGCGGATAATAATTGCGATCAAATCAATTCCCAGGACTACCGCCACCAGCACCAGCACTGTCCCAAACTGGATGGGCCTTGTGGCTTCAATATTCGTCCCTGCCGTGGCCAGAACATAGATATGGTATGGCAGGGCCATTACTTCGTCAAATACCGATCCCGGCAGCTTGGACGTGAAATACGCGGCAGCCGTAAACATGATCGGCGCCGTTTCTCCCGCGGCCCGCCCGATGCCCAGAATGGATCCAGTCAGAATGCCGGGGAGCGCGTTGGGCAGCACAATCCGGTAGGTGGTCTGCCACTTGGACACCCCCAGAGAAAGGGATGCCTCGCGAAAGGTCTGTGGCACCGCTTTGAGCGCCTCTTCCGATGCGCCGATAATGGTCGGTAGAATCAAAAATCCCAGCGTCAGAGAGCCGGAAAGAATACTCGAACCAAATTTCAAAAAAATAACAAAAAACCCCAGGCCGAAAAG